>JAPLVX010000087.1 GCA_026396945.1 Candidatus Falkowiibacteriota bacterium | reverse complement strand
GGTATTAGATAAATAGATTAATCATTTTATATAGATTAAATTATTTCTATTCTATGAAAAAAAACAACAAAGGTTTTACCTTGATTGAGTTGTTGGTGGTAATTGCCATTATCGGCTTACTTTCAACTTTATCAATCGTGGCTTTAAACAACGCCCGGGCCAGATCCCGTGACGCCCGCCGTCTGTCTGATGTGAAGCAGATGCAAACGGCTTTAGAGCTCTATTATAATGATGCGGGTATCTATCCGGGGGGA
Source organism: Candidatus Falkowiibacteriota bacterium (assembly GCA_026396945.1). Taxonomy (GTDB): domain Bacteria; phylum Patescibacteriota; class Patescibacteriia; order Patescibacteriales; family UBA12465; genus JAPLVX01. The sequence continues at coordinate 4,459 of JAPLVX010000087.1, read as the reverse complement.
AATCCGATTTCTACCGGCAGCATTGCCTACGGGTCTTCAACCTATATGACGACCATACCGACCCCGCCGACTCCGGCTGACGGCGCTTGCACCACCGGTACTAATACTTATACCTACACTCAAAGAACCGTTAATTCCACCGGTGACTCTTATACCCTGAGTTATTGTATCGGTCAAACTATAGCCAACGGTCCAACTGGCGGCTCTCTAACTAGCGCAACTCCAGCTGGTATTAAATAATTTTAATTGATTTTAATAATTTAAACTATTATTGACTCTTTTATTTTTATAAATTTTAAAAATCGCCCTAATTAAGGCGATTTTTAAGTAAGTGGTTTTAGGTAGTTAGTTTGTTTTAGGTGGCTAGTTTGTTTTAGGTAGCCAATCTAAAGATATGCTATAATAATTTTATGTCTTTAATTAAATTAACTACTCGCCGGCCGCGGCGCTCAGACCAGCGCTCATTCTGAGCCGTCTACTTTCAATTCTGGTCGTTTTTTGCAAAGTTGGCTTTGGGGTGAACTCTTAGTTACGGAGGGCCGTAAAATTACCCGGCTCGCTTATAGGTCAGGCCCGGAACTATTGGGCGTTCTGACCGTGGAAGAAAATGTCAGTTATCTAGGCAAGTATTACTATGCGCCTAAAGGGCCAATTTTAAAATTAGATACCGGGGAGGCCAGTAATTTTAATAGTTTTAATTTTATAAAAGAATTTGAAGAACTAAGCCGGCCGAAAAAAATTATTTTTTTAAGATTTGAGCCGAGCGTTGATTTTTTGAATGGTCTCAACTTGAATAATCTACCCTTTGAATCTGATAGTCTAAAACTAAAATCTAAGCTGGGGATAAAATTAATTAAAACTAAAGATATCCAGCCAGCCAAAACCTTGTGGCTTAATTTAGATAAACCGAGCGAGCAAATTTTAGCTGGTATGCACCCTAAAACTCGCTATAATATTCGTTTGGCGGAGAAGAAAGGAGTGATTGTTCGCGCCGGTGGAATAGCCGATTGGCCCGCTTTTTGGGAATTAATGGCAACTACGGCCGGCCGGGATCGCTTTCGTCTCCACTCGCCCGCTCATTATAAAAAATTTTTAAATTATCCGGATTTTATTAAATTATTTGTAGCCGAATATCAAGGGCAAATAATCGCCGTGGGTTTATTCTCATATTTTGCCAATACAGTTACTTATTTACACGGCGCTTCGGCCAACTCCGAGCGTAATTTAATGGCGCCCTATCTTTTGCAATGGGAAGTAATTAAGCGTGCCCAAGCGGACGGTTATAAGTATTATGATTTTTATGGCATTGATGAGAAAAAATGGCCGGGGGTAACCCGTTTCAAATTAGGTTTCGGCGGGGAAGTGGCCGCTTATCCCGGCACTTATGATTTAGTTTTTCGGCCAACCGCTTATCGTCTGTATACTTTATTAAGAAGGATAAAGAAAATTATATAAATATGTTAGAGATAATTAACCATACTAAGCAGAGAATTAATAAGAATAAAATTAGCGACACGGTCGAGCTATTTTTAGATACTTATAAAAAAACTGATTTTTTGGTTACTTTAGTTTTAACCGGTGATCAAAAAATTAGGACTTTAAATCGCCGTTATCGCCGCTTAGATAAAGTAACCGATATTCTCTCAATTCGCCAGGAGGAATATATGGGTAATATCTTGGGCGAAATCATTATTAATTTAAAAGAAGTCGGGCGCAAACATAAGTATCAAGATTTACTTCGGGAATTAAAGTCAGATAAATTAGTTAAAAATAAACAAGCGAATTTCATCTTTTATTTTTTATTAGTCCATGGCTTGCTACATTTAAGCGGCTACAATGATGATAGTGTTTCGGAAAGGAGAGAGATGATTAGCTTGGGGAAAAACTTTATGAAAAAAATTACTAAATATGGTATAATAAAATTATAAAAGTGGGCTTGGCTATAGCCCTAGTTTATGGCTAAAATAAAAACTGCATCATTAATTAAATCTCGTTTGAAAAATGTTGCCCGAGCCAAACTTTCGGGAGAGTTTTTTATTATATTTTTGTTTATTTTAGCTTTGTCTTTAATTTGCCCCGGCGGGGATAGGCTCGGCCTGATATTAAAGACCGACGCTAGTTGGTCGGATAATATTCGGGGCAATGCTTCGAGTTCGGTTGGTAAAATTTCTTTTAATTGTTTGGATGATGGGACAAACGGTACTTTCCCTTATACTTTTCCTTTTCAGTTTTCCACCTCGCCTTGCAACCCTAATACACACGGCGTAAACCTTAATGCCAGTAATAATTTTAGCGGCGAGGCCTGGAATTTTACCCTGGGTCTAATCACCTTTAACGCCACGACTACGCCGCCAGTGCCTGGTTATTCTTTTAATACCAATTGCCCCAATACTTGTAATCTCGCCAATAATTGTTTGGCCTGTTATAACGAAACCGATCAAAAAATTTACGGTTGGGCGCGAGTTCTGTCAACTGGCGCCTGGATCCAATTTAATAGCAGTTTGACGCCACAATCGAGCATGACCAATTACTTAGCGCCGCAACCCGGTATTTTTTCCGGGCTAGCCTCCAGTTCTTTCGGCGCGATCAGTTTGAATTGTAGCGACGATAGCTCCTGTTTTAGCGATGACTATAAAGTTTATCGTTGGCCGATTGAACTTAGACAATTAACCGCCCCTAATTGGAATTTTTCTGAAGCCTGCTCTAACGGCGCCAAACAAGCGGTTATAAAATGGTATATTAATAGCGGTTCGCAGAGCGCCTATCAAGTAATTATTAATAATTCCAATAGTACTTCTAGCCCCGCCTATGATACCGGCAAAACTTCTGGTTCAGCGAAGCAGTTTATTTGTTCCGGAGATTGCGCCGATCGTTTAAATTACGCTTCACATTATTATTCTTGGGTTCGTCTTTGGGATGAAAGTTATACGGCCACGCCAACGCCCTGGCGCCAATTTAATACTAGTTCAGGCGATACTTTAACTGATAATGTGGCCGAAAATGCAATTGGTAATCCAACCCCAAATTTAACCTTTACAACCTATAAGCATGATTTTCCGATGCCTTATTTTTCCTGGAGTCCGCTTGACGTAATCGTCGGTAGCTCAACTTCATTTACTAGCGCTTCGGAGTATTATACCAGCACTTATCCGAATTATAACCCCTACCTTTGTACGGCCGGCAACTGCTATTATGTTTGGACCTCGACTGATGCCGGCGCTCTGATTTCTAGCTCAACCGCCGCCACGACCTCGATGATTTTTACGCGCGCGACCGGGACTAGAGTTTATTTAAGAGCCATGGACAATGAACAGTATTATTGCAGTACCTCAACTATATTAAATGTTAATTTTATTCTACCGACCTGGAAAGAAACTAAGGCGACTTCCAGCAACCCCTAGCATCCTTTTCCCTAATTGGGTAAATATAAATTTTCAGGCGAACATAAATTTAAAGAATGACTTATTTATCTAAAAAAAATAGCCGGCCGGGTTTTTCTTTGCCCGAGGTTATTACTAGCTTGGCAATCATTGTGATTATCACCGCAATTTTTTTAGCTAACTATAAAGACGCTTCCAAGAGAAATGATTTAGCTTCCAGCGCGCAAAATGTTGTGAGTGATATTCATTTGGCCCAAAGTTATGCCTTAGGCTTAGCCGAGTATAATGGCGATGTGCCTTCTGGCGGCTGGGGCTTACATTTTGATAACACGACCGGAAACTCTGATCATTATATAATTTTTGCCGATATTAACTCTAATAAAAGATATGATTCCGGCGAAGAAGTGGCTAATAGCGGTGGCCGAACAATTTATTTCTCTCGGGATATTAAGGTTAAAGAATTTAACCACGTCACGAGTCCGCTCGATATAACTTTTGTGCCGCCCGACCCAATCACTAGCATTACTGGCGGCGCCGGCACTTCCACGGAAGCCGATATTGTCTTAACTGAGTTAGGTAAAAATACTACCAAAACAATTACTATCAACTTTTTAGGTTTAACTGAAGTGATTGAATAATTATGAAAAAATTTCTTAAAAAAAATCGGCCCGGTTTTTCTTTACTGGAAATAATGGCGATTTTATTTATTATCGCCGTCGGAATGGTTGGGATGCTATCTTTGATTGTCCAGAATATTCAAACTGAACGCGTTAATCGCGGGAATTTAATTGCCTGTCAGTTGGCGCAAGAGGGAATTGAATTAATCCGGCAGGTCCGAGACAATAATTGGCGAAATGATGATCGTTGGTTGACTTACTTAGATGACGGTGACTATCTGATGGATTACTCGATGGCGACACCGACCCCGACGACCTCGGTGGCGGCGAGAATTCTTCTTCTCGACAACGGTTTTTACCGTCATTATGCAAGTGGCGAACCGGTTAATCATTCTTTGGAGACTAATTTTTACCGGGTACTTAATCTGCAGAATCTCAGCAGCGATAGCGAACAAGTAAGCG
>JAPLVX010000018.1 GCA_026396945.1 Candidatus Falkowiibacteriota bacterium | reverse complement strand
TCAACTTCGGCGGCAATTAAGGCGGCGAAATAATCGCGGGGGATTGGCTTGTCTTCCACGAAAGCAAAGTCATAGTAGACGAAACCAACTTTGTTTTTAGGGCCGGATGAGGTATCGTAAGTGCCGGCATAAGCAACCACTGGCCCCAGGAATTTCCCATCTTTATCCTTCGGACTTTCATAATAGCCGCCACAATTTTTCAGAGTGGCCAGCGGATCGCCGGATACAATTAGGCTCTGTGGAACCAACCCGGCCCTATCAATTTCCAGGGCGTCAGCAATTGCCAGATATAATTGTTTGGCTTTTTCACCAGCTGCTTCGGCGAAATCTTCACCGGCACTGGCGAAAATTATATCCGAAGAAGAATTGATCGCGATTGACCCATAGCCGGCGAAGGCAGACTTAACGGTTTCCTTGATGAAGCCGCCCTGGGTGCCAACTCCGGGAATTAAAAACCATAATTTATCCCCGACCAACTCGCGGCAACGGGATAAATGCCGGGAATAAACCTGGCCGGATTTTTTGGGAAATTCATAAGCGGCCGCCATAACCAGACCAGCGTTCTCAGCAATCCCCAACTCTTCTGCCCACTTTAAAGTAGTGGTGGCAATAAATTCCCAGTAGGGATGACCGTCGGCCATGATTTGGTCTTGTGTTAACCGGGCCGATTCATTACTGGTATAACAGAGACTGACTAAAGCCCGGGCGATATTTTCCTGGTCGACCAGAAATTGCATGCAATCCTTACCCATATAGGGCGAGAAGTTCATGCCTTGGGTACCGTCGATATCGAACTGAGCAACTTTATAACGCTCCTGAGTCCGGCCAATGTCACCCCGCTTGCAGTCGGTAAAAACCACGATGTCCGGATACATAAGTTCAATGTAACTTATTACCATCTGCAGAGCGATGACGCCACCGGGGATAGCTTCCCAATGGGCTCTCTGCGGTTTATACATCGAGGTATAAGGTGCGGTCGCATCAACAATTCGCATCATCCACATAGCGATGTCGGTCGCCAAATGAGCACTATACGGCGATTCGGTCTTCATGCAATCTGGTAATTTTTCAGGCAAGGGATCGAGCCCGACGCAGACAAGTGATTTAGTTTTCTCTTGTCTTTTTTTAAGCATTTCACGAAAGTTTACTTCTTTTTTCATGGGTTCTCCAATTTTGGTTGTTAGTGATCGGTTAATTACTGTCGAAATCAATATTTGAAATGTTTACCATTCCTCATTTTTAAAGGGCATAAAATTGATTCTAGTCATCTTAACATTAGTTATTAAAATTTACAATATTAGCGATATTATTGGATGAAAAGCAAAAAAATACCTATTTCAGGTATTTTTATATATGGGGATGAAAGGTTTTAAAATAAAAAAATATCCAAAACCTAAAACTTCAGCCCGCGCTCCAAACAATAATTCTTAATCTCATCTTTAGTTGAATAATATTTTTGCACACAGCCGTGGCGCGGGTCCTGATCAATAATTTCCGTTAAATCATATAAATTACGTCCGTAACCCCGGCGCATAACTAATCGATTAGCCCGATGCTCTTCGTCTCTAATCCGGAATCTAAAAAACATATAAATTAACGGGGTCCGAGTAACATACTTTAACCAGCCTTCTCGCTTATAAACCAAATGATGACTTAACTCATGAACTAGCAAAGCGATTAGGGCCGACTGAGGAATGGCTCGGCTTTTAGGACTTAAAACAATTACTCTAAAACCGGGCAGAATCCACCAGGCTGCTCCCCAAAATGGTCCTAAATTGAAAGATGACAACAAAATCTTTTCTCGGGCCAATTCCGGAAAACTATCATTAACTAAGGAATGCAAAAGATTTTTACTTTGTTGAATCCAGGTCATATTTAATCAATAAATTCTAAAATTTCCGGAATTTCTTTAACGCCAGTCTTACCGTCAAAGTGTCCCTTATTATATTAGATCTTAATAAAAATAACCCCGTTTTACTAAGGTTACCGGTGACGCGGGCGAGAACCGGATATTTAAAAAATGGTTCCCGCTATTTGAATGCTAAATTTTAAAATTTACCCGATTTCCTTAAGCTGCTTATGAATTTCCGCTACAATATCTTCTAGCCCGGACTCACTCTTCACCAGATAATTCTGTGTTCCCCAGATCACCGAGTCAGCGACTTTTCCGTCACCGTTCAAGTTTGAGAGCATGATAACTTTTACCTCTCTCCCCCACTTATCTTCACGAAGATTTTTAAGCATAGTTATACCATCGACAACCGGCATAACAATATCCAGCAGAATAAGATCAGGGTGTTGACGCAAAGCTAGCGCCAGTCCCTCTTCACCATTCTTTGCCTCCAGCACGACGAAACCTTCGCTGGTAAGCCTGAAGCTAAGGGCGTCGCGCAATGAAGCCTCGTCATCAACAATTAAAATACTTGGTTTTTTTGTTTGACTGTTCATAATTGGATACAGTCATAAAATACCATGAAATCCCAAAAAAATCAAAAAATTTACTAACTTATTTATTTGGTCAGTACTACCAACCGCCGCCGCCTCCTCCGCCGCCGCCACCACCAGAAAAACCGCCGCCGCCCGCCCCAGTCGAAGAAGGAGCCGTATAAGAATTAATATCAGAGGAAATCTGATTAATTGCCGACGTGAAATCGGAGAAATTGGACATTGCTAGTGCCCCAACCATAAAAGCGGGGTGATAATTAGTTAAATATTTTTCTCCATAAATATCTTTCATTTGCTTGAGCCACTGGCTCGTGATACCAAATAAAATTGCGTAAGGCAAAAATTTTTCTAATTGATTTGTTTGCTCTTGCCAACGGGAACGATATTTTTCGGCCGTTTCCATATAAAGCCTAAATCCCTTAATTCGCCAATTAAGTTCTGCTCCCTCTGGCGTCCACTTAGCCATTAGCAGTCCAAATATTAAAATTATTAGCCCGCTAAAAAATAGCCCAGGAATTATGGACAGAAAAAGGCCCATGCCTAAAAAAACTGCTCCTAAGATAAGCATTTTAATTTTCAATTCATTGCCCTTTTTCCCAACCAGACCCCGCTTATCTAAATCAACTAAAATAAGCTCGGAAATTTTGTTTGGTTCTCCTTGAAAGTTTGAACCTAAATCTTTCAAAAACACTTCTTTTTCGACGCCAATAAATACTCGCCCCAGAATATAGCTCTCAGCTAAGTACAAATCCGGGCCAAGCTTCTTGTCGGTTCTAGTCAACTTAAAGCTTGAAGAATTAATAAACAAAACCTTGGCTTCAATTTTCTCAATCTTCAAATATCCCATTACACCGAGACGAATAATCGTCGCCGTAATCGCATTTTGCTGAAGACCGCCTTTCTTAATTATTCCGCCCATCTCAATTGGTGATAAATTCTCCGGAATCTCAAACTCCGGGACGATAGTTTTATTAAAATGGGGATCGCGTCCGTATTTTT
>JAPLVX010000016.1:2848-4705 GCA_026396945.1 Candidatus Falkowiibacteriota bacterium | reverse complement strand
AATAATAATTATAAGCACGGCCGTTAAATCGGCCACTAAATGCCAACGGTTTTTTTTATAAAAGAGGTGATGACGCCGCACAAAAAATTTCCACATATAATTAAATTTTTAGACTGATTATTAAAAGTTTTTTATACCGACTAAAATTTCCAACCGCCCATTATGATTAACATCGGCCAGACTCGGCTTAATCCCTTTTTTAAAATCTTTATCGTAGGCCATGAACTGACCGATTAAATTGCCGCTAAGCGAGAAGATGTTTAACTCTGGCGCAAGGCCGGCAGCTGGGCCGGTGACAATTTCGGGCTGGCCGTCATTATTAACATCGCCTAAGGCGATATTAATACCACCGCGCCATTTAGAATCATAAGCGATAATTTCTGTCTCTAATTTTCCCTGTCGATTATAAACCCTAATTTGCGGATCATTAGAAGTGATGACAATTTTGTCGGCCGCGGCGGCCAAATTCATCTGGCCCTGGTTCTTAACGGAAAAAATTCCTCGAAGTTTAAAATTAAGGTCAAAAATCTCTACTTGGGAACCGGCCCCCACAATTATGTTTTGCTGGTCATAAGCAAAGGCCAAACGACCCTTATATTTGGGGCCATAGGGTGCTAATGATTTTAGTAATTTCCCTTGGCGATAAATTTCTATCTTACCGTTATAACTAACAATGTTTTCTAATTGATTGTCGTTATTTATATCAACGGTAATAATTTCCTGATCACCAGCAAAATTTGGCAAATAGGAAAAGAAACCGTTTCTTAGCATCTGACCCTCGGCGTCATAAACTCTAACGAAATTGCCATTATTAAAATTACTATCCAGAATCTCCGACCCGGCCTTAAGCAAAATCAAACCTTCACCCGGCGCCAAATTTAACCAAGTAACTCGCTGGCCGTTATTAACTGAAGTGTCTTGCTGGCCCTTGATCCTTTCCAATTCTTCTTTACTAAAAATTATTTTTTGATTCTGGGCGCCAGAATTAACCAAGGTTAAACCATTATCAAAATCACGACGCCATAAACCGGTTTTCAAATCAGTGCTCGTACTAAATAAACGATAAGCTTTTGACCGCGGCTCGCCTAAATTAATATTGTATTCGTCATACCACCACATCTGGCTGTGATCAAGCGCACCCCGATCGGCACTAAAATAAGCATCGCCTAACAAAGCGTTAGCCAATCCAAATCTAAGAGAGCCATAATCTTCTTGGCGAGAACAGGCGCGATTAACAACATTAACTTGGGGTTGGCGCGCGATATTGCTATCTAAATTGAAATAATTATTAATCGAGCTTAACCAATCACCGTTGTTAGCCCAGCCCGGCGGAAAATTTTCTAGCATCAGCCCATTTAGATAAGGATAATAGCCGGAATAAACCTGACCGTTGCCGGCAATAATAAATTTCTCACCGAATAAAGATCGACTGCGGCTTAACATTTTTTTAACTCCGTCAGCCCAAGCTTTATTCATTTCGGCGCAACTAGACGCCGCGCCAGAATTATTGATATCAATTCGTCCGCTATTAAGCCAACAGATATCACCCCATAAATTATCGTAAAAAACCCCATCCCAAAGGCCGCTGTTTCTTATCTCCTGGTTCACAAAATCAGGCAGATAATCATTGAAACGCTGGCCTAAGTTAGAAATTTGCGCTCCATCGCTCAAATTAAGCACGGCGGTTCCAGGCCAAAAAGAAATTTTATTAGCAACCAAATCTTTCAGCCACCAACCAGCATAAATATTATTTAATAATTTTTCGCGCAAAGATCCGGTTGGTAAAAAACCTGGTTCATTCATAATTTCCTGGGATGAGACGTAGGCCAAGATAATAATATTGGGGTTGAACTCGCG
>JAPLVX010000016.1:0-2785 GCA_026396945.1 Candidatus Falkowiibacteriota bacterium | reverse complement strand
TTTCGCCAACTTAGGTACGTCAGCCGCGTTAATTTCCCAGCGTAAATAATAATTAGCTAACTTGGGGTAAAGACGCTGTTCGGGTTCGGCGGCATAGGAAAATTTTAGCGGCCACAAAATCGCCCCCAAACTTAAAATAAATAAACTACAAACGACAAAACGTTTCATTAATTCTTGGGCTTAATAATATTTAAATCAACTGGTAAATATTTTTTTAAGACTGAAGGAATTATAACCGAACCGTCGGCCTGTTGAAACTGCTCTAAAATGGCCGGTAAAAGGCGACTGGTGGCTAAGCCCGAGGCGTTCAAGGTGTGGACGAAGTTAGTTTTATTATCAGTCTTATCTTTATAGCGAATACTGCCGCGCCGGGCTTGGTAGTCCAAGGCATTGGAAACACTGCTAACTTCCTTGTAAACCCCCATGCTAGGAAGCCAAACTTCCAAGTCATAAGTTTTAGCCATGGCGGCGCTACAATCACCGGCGGCTAATTTGGCCACCTGATAATGAAGGCCCAAACCTTCAACTAATTTCTTGGCGTTCCCTAAAAGTTCGTCAAATAAATTCCAGGAATCTTCGGGGCGGCAAAAAGCAAACATTTCTATTTTATTGAATTGATGACCGCGGATCATTCCCCGCTCTTCTTTGCGATAACTGCCCGCCTCGCGCCGGAAACAAGCGGAGTAAGCATAATACTTTAAAGGCAATTTGGCGGCGTCTAAAATTTCGTCGCGGTGATAATTTCCGAGCATCATTTCGGCGGTCGCGTTCAAGCACAAAGCGTCTTGGGTCCAAAATAGATCATCACGGAATTTAGGTAAATGCCCGGAAGTATAAGCCGACTTCTCAGTTAATAAATAAGGGGGCAGCAAAAATTCATAAGAGTTTTTTTGATGGAAATCAATGAAATATGAGAGTAAGGCCCATTCCAGTAAGGCGCCAACCCCTTTGTAGCACCAAAAACCAGCCCCGGACATTTTGGCCGCTCGTTCATAATCGATTAAATCCAAGGAGGTCGCTAAGGCCACGTGATCTTGAGGCGTAAAATTAAACTTCGGTTGCGCCCCAAAAGTATAAATCACTTCATTGTGCTAATTTTTCCTGTAAATCGATTTCCAGGGCGTTCAATCTATCTTCCAACCTAGTGATTTCTTGGCCCAATGATTTCATTTTTTTAATAATCGTCGGGGTTGGTTTAGTTTTGGAATTTTTATTCCGCTCGGCTTTTAAAACTTCAACTTTTTGAATAATCGTTTTTCGCTCGTCATCCAAACCTAATAATTTCTCCAAATCAAAGTCGGTGGCGGGGATTCTTTTGAGCAAACCGCTCTTTACTTCGGCTAAGTTGCTTCGAATATATTTTAGATCTAACATATGATTTAAACTTAATTTATTACTTCACCCCCAAAGGCTTGGAGCAAATTGCCGAGCAAATCAGTTTTTTTAGAATCGTTTGTTGCGGCCGTCTTCCCTTCAGGTTCTGAGGCGGCGACTTCGGCCCCGTCAGTGAGCCCACCCGCGGCTCCAATTTGTTCTCGTAAGACTTCCTGGCTAATCGTTAAATTTTCGTCAATCAAAGCTTCAATCTCTAGGGCGCTGCCAAAAACTTCAAGTAAGGTTTCTTCCACGATATTTCTAACCTGGGGGTCATTAATTCGGTCTTTATGGAACTTATATTTAAAAGCGAGGCAAAGTTTATTATCTTTTACTTCTTTCGCTTGGCAATTCTGCAAAACAAAGGATAGGGAGTGATTATATTTTTTAATTTTGATTAAAAATTCTGGCCATTTATCCCGAAGCTCGAGAAAGCTAAGGTTTAAAACGGCGCGAGTCGTTGTTTCATCCCCGGCCGGGGAATTTCTTTTAGGAAGGCGACTAGAATCAAGGCTGCTAGTCGGTTTGGTCGGTTTGCTTTGATCAGAATTGCAAATATTTATAATTACCAATTCTAAAGGCAATTGCGTAATAAAGATATTAGAATTACTATTATAAACACTTAAAAATTCTTGGGTTATAAAAATCCATTGCTCCAAATTTAATTGCTCGCTTAAGTCGCTGACTTTGACCTCCAAACCCTCGCCAAAATCGAGACCCAAGCTGGAGGCTAAACTAGGATTAATCTTATTAAAAATTATTTTTCGCAGAATAGTAATTATCTCGCTAGTAAAGTTTTTTACATTAAGGCCACTATCAACTAAATTATTAATAAGCCTGATCGCCTTAGCGGCATCCTTTTTACTAATATAGTCAAGCAGGTCAATAATTTCTTGGCTATTATAGTTAGGGATAACGAGTTCCGCTTGGGCAGCCGAGATTTTTTTATCACCGAGCGCCATAATTTGTCCCAATAAACTTTCGGCGTCCCGCATGTAACCATTGGCTTGGCGCGCCACCGCTTCTAAAACACTGGACTCAATTTCAATTTTTTCGCTTGAAGCAATAAAATTTAATTTTTTAACCACTTCAGCCACGCTGATTCTTTTAAAATCAAAACGCTCACAACGAGAAATAATCGTCGCTGGCACTTTATGAATCTCGGTGGTGCATAAAATAAAAATTACTTTAGCCGGCGGCTCTTCAATAATTTTTAAGAGGGCGTTAAAAGCAGAAATAGACAACATGTGAACTTCGTCGATAATAAAAACTTTGTATTTTGTCTGTGGCGCGATCCGAGCCGAAGCAATAATATTTTCCCGGACATTATCAACTCCGGTATTAGAGGCGGCGTCAATTTCGGTAATATCTAAATTATTGCCCAGAGTTATGCTTTTGCAACTGCTGCATT
>JAPLVX010000001.1 GCA_026396945.1 Candidatus Falkowiibacteriota bacterium | reverse complement strand
TGTGGGAGAAGGGACTAGCTTATGAATCTAATGAAACGATTAATTGGTGACCCTATTGTCAGACCGGCCTAGCTAATGAGGATGTAGAAAGCGGCCGTTGCGAACGTTGCGGCACTTTGGTAGAACAAAAACCTTTACGACAATGGGTAATAAAAATAACCGATTATGCCGAACGTCTTTTGATTGATTTAAATAAATTATCCAGTTGGGAGGAGGCGACCAAAGAAATGCAACGCAACTGGATCGGAAAGAGTGAAGGCGCGGAAATTAATTTTCTCATTAAAGATACTGATAAAACAATTAAAGTTTTTACGACGCGCGTTGATACGATTTTCGGCTGCACTTATATTGTCTTAGCGCCGGAGAATAAGTTGATCCAGGATTTAGCGGCCCGAATTAAAAATCTCGATGAAGTCCAGGCTTATATTGTGGAGGTAAAAAATAAAAGTAACTTAGAAAGGACGGATTTAAATTATGACAAAACCGGCGTTAAATTAGCCGGTCTCAAGGCCATTAATCCTTTTAATAATGAGGCGGTGGATATTTTTGTGGCTGATTACGTTTTAAATTCTTATGGCACGGGAGCGGTGATGGCGGTGCCAGCTCATGATGATCGAGATTTTATTTTTGCTAAAAAGTATGAGCTTAAAATTAAGAATGTCGTCGTACCGGAAGATACTTTAATTCCTAAAATTCATGAAGCTTATACGGCTGACGGTCTCTTAACTGAGTCGGGCGAATTTTCTCGGCTTAAATCAGAAGCCGCTAGAGCCAAAATGATCAAATGGCTTAAAGCTAAAAAGTTTGGTGACAAAAAAACGAATTATAAATTAAAAGATTGGGTTTTTTCACGACAGAGATATTGGGGCGAGCCGATTCCCTTGATTCATTGTGAGCATTGCGGTGTCGTGGCCGTACCGATTGAGCAATTACCAGTAGTTTTGCCGGCAGTAGATTCGTACGAACCAAGCGGTACCGGCGAGTCACCCTTAGCGACGATTAGCGATTGGGTTAATATCACTTGCCCGAAGTGTGGCGGGGCGGCTAAACGAGAAACCAACACCATGCCGCAATGGGCCGGATCATCTTGGTATTATTTGCGTTACATTGATCCAACTAATGACAAAGTTTTCGTCGATCGTAAAAAAGAAAGATATTTTTCCCCGGTTGATTTTTATGTCGGTGGCGCCGAACACACCACTCGGCATTTAATCTATGCCCGTTTTTGGCATAAGTTTTTATATGATTTAAAAAAAGTTAGATATCCCGAGCCTTTTATTAAATTAAAGTCGGTCGGTTTGATTTTGGGCGCTGACGGGCAGAAAATGAGTAAGCGTTGGGGTAACGTAGTCAATCCCGATTCGGCCGTGGCCGAGTATGGGGCCGATGCTTTACGCGTTTACGAAATGTTTATCGGTCCGTTTGAACAGGTAGGGGTTTGGAATAATAGCGGTTTAATTGGCGCCAGAAAATTTCTGGAAAAGGTTAGTCAGGCTCATGAGATCGGCCCAGAAGTACGCGTAGATAATAACGTTTTGGGCTTACTCCATAAAACTATTAAGAAAGTTAGCGCTGATATCATTGACTTTAAATTTAACACAGCAATTTCCGCTTTAATGATTTTTATTAATGAGCTGGCTAATTCTAAGGCTAAAAATAAAGCCTGGCCTTTAAGTAAAGAAGATTGGTTGAAATTTTTGCAACTCTTGGCCCCCTTTGCCCCGCACTTAAGCGAAGAATTATGGCAGGCTCAGGGG
>JAPLVX010000121.1 GCA_026396945.1 Candidatus Falkowiibacteriota bacterium | reverse complement strand
TGAATTTTTCGCAACAAACTTTGATACTGTTTTTTTCTGAAATACTGCCACAAACCAACCAGGCCAAAAATTACTATCGCCCACCAGAACGGAATAATCGGCCACAAGGCTAAATTAAAATTAATCCGCTGATCAGTCACCGCAAAGGGGTTGGTAATTTTAGTCCAATAACCTTCTTTATGAATAACTAAATAATATCTTCCATTGGGCACGGTAAAACCATAGTCCCCCATTCCAGTCGTCACTCGAGGATTAGGCTGCCAAATGTTAGTGGTCGGCCACAATTCCCATTCTTTAGTCTCTGGCCGCCAAACATACAACAAAACCACGCCGCCCTTGATTAGTTTATTAGGTAACCAACCATTTTTTAATCGGCCGGACGGGAAAACCTCAATAAAAAACTGACTATGTCCCCGACTTTGATCATTAAAAACTATTTCTATATCCACTTGATACTGACCCATCTTGCTAGGGGCAATAAAATCAAGCTGCCAATTTTTTCCATCAGCGGACAGAGTTAATGGATAAACCCAAGCCGCGTCTTGCGTCAACGACTTAAGATGTAAAATCGCTCGGTCTAATTTTTTAGAAAAAATATTAACGGGAATAGCAAAATTAATTTGATCATAAACTAAAACTCCAATTTTTTGCTCCTCACTAAGCTGCAAAGGTAAGATTTTATTAATAGTATAAGAAAATAACCAGGCTGGAATTTCTTCGCCGCCCGGGGCTATTGGTTCAATTTCCGGTTTAGGAGTCGGCAGGGGCGAAATTTTAGCTTGAGGCACGCCACTTTGACTAATGCCGCTCGCTAAATTACCCGCCCAATCATAAGCATAAACCGTGTAATAATAACGATGATTATTAATAACTTTTTGATCAACAAAAGAACTAGCCAAACCAACAAAAACCAACTCCCCGCTTTGGGCGGTTGGGTAGTACCTAAGGTGCCGATAAATCTTGACCCCGGCCAAATCCAAATCCGGCGGATTTTTCCAAACTAAAGTTAATTTCTCATTAGACGGGAAAATTTTTAAATCTTGAATAGGCAAGGGCGCGATTTTATCTGGAATATCCAAGGTCGTAAAGGTAAAATCCCCCATTAAGGCCGTGGCGTTAGTTAGATTACGGCTGGCAATCAAAAAATGATAAGTTGTTCTGGGTTTAAGATTGGTCAAATTAAGCTGATGATTGAACGAAAAACTTAAACCTCGCCGAACGGCTAATTCATACTTGTCAGTTTCACCAAAATATAATTCCGAAGTCGCGATTTGGTCGGTTTGCCAAGAAATTTTAACCGAATTGGTAGTAATTTCACTAATAACCACATTGTAAATAGCAAACGGTTGAGGATTGGGTATAACAAAACCAGTGCCTGGGACTCCAGGCGTAGTTGGAGTAGTGCCGGTTGGAGTAGTTGTTGGAATTAAAACTTGCGCAACATTAACAAAAACATCCACATTATCCGCGGCTTGAACTTGGGTATTTACCCAAAAAAATATCCCGGAACAAACCAAGGATATAAAAAGCACTATCAATTTTCTAGCCAATTTAGGCATGAGATTATTAGTGATTATTACCCTTATGGTAATTTTGAATAACCCAACGGTTATACATTCTGAATAACCGACCAACAATAATCAACAAAATTACCAACAGGATAAGATAAACCATCAACAAGGCCCACGGAATGACCCAAAAAGCCAGTCGGGCCGTACTAGCTGTTTTATCCTGACCATAGATTAAATTTAATTGAGCGGTATAGCGGCCAAAAGCAAAATTAGTTTGTTCAGCTTGGAATTCAGCCCAAAACTTTTGCCACCAACCAAGAGCGCCAGCAGTTAATTCCGGTTCTTGTTTTTGCCAAGTAGCAAAAAATTGCCGAATTTGCTTAGGCAAAACCCGAGCTTCTTTGTCATTAGCCGGCACGGCCGCCACTTTACCTCCTAACAAATTACGAATAATAATATCACCCTTAGGCTTTAAATGAATATTGCCGTTGTTTAAAAAACGAAAAGCTATTTCTACCGGCAAGTG
>JAPLVX010000032.1 GCA_026396945.1 Candidatus Falkowiibacteriota bacterium | reverse complement strand
TGCAAAAATTCCGGCTGGCTAGAAATCGTCGGTTGCGGTTTAATTCACCCCAATGTTTTGCGCGCCGGCGGACTTGACCCGGAAGAATACTCCGGCCTGGCCTTTGGTTTCGGTTTGAACCGCCTGGCTATGCTTAAATATGGCATTGATGATATCCGTTTATTCAATAGCGGAGATTTAAGATTCTTAGAACAATTTTAATTATATGTTGTTATCAATTAATTGGCTTAAAGATTTTGTTAAGTTGCCGAAAAATATTAGCGCCGTCGAGATTGGCGATAAATTAACGGCCCATACGGTTGAAGTGGAACATATTATCGCCCAAAAAGATATTTTTGACAAAGTCGTTGTTGGGAAGGTGTTGAAAGTCGAGCCCCACCCGAACGCTGATCGTTTGCGTTTGGTTAAGGTTGATGTTAAGTCGGCGATTTTAGATATTGTTTGCGGCGCGCCTAATGTCGCGGTGGGGCAAATGGTGCCCGTCGCGCTGGTTGGTGCTAAATTACCGAATGGTTTAGAAATAAAAGAGTCGGCCATTCGCGGCGCTAAATCAAGCGGGATGATTTGCGCCGAAGATGAATTGGGTTTGGGTCGGAATCATGAGGGGATTATGGTTTTGAATCACGCTAAGCTAGGTCAAGATTTCGCCGCTTATTTAAATAGTAATGACACAATTTTAGAGATTGATAATAAATCATTATCTAATCGAAGCGATCTTTGGGGCCAATATGGTTTAGCGCGCGAAGTGGCCACTATTTTTGATTTAAAACTAAAAGCCTATGCCGACTTTATTGATCAAGATTTAATTTTCACTGGCGAAGAAAAACTAAGCGTAAAAGTAGAAGAGGAAAAATTATGCCCGCGCTACCTAGCTCTGAAAATTAGCAATTTGAAAGTAACGGAATCACCCGCTTGGTTGAAAGAAAGATTAATCGCTGTTGGTTTAAAACCGATTAATAATTTAGTTGATTTGACCAATTACGTTATGTGGGAATTAGGGCAACCTTTACACGCTTTTTCGGCCGACGGAATTGATAAAATTTTAGTGCGGCGGGCAAAAAGAAATGAAGTAATCAGCACCTTGGACGAAATTGAACGGCCCTTAAGTGAAAATATGCTGTTAATTACCGACGGCAAAAAACCCTTGGCGATCGCCGGGGTTATGGGCGGCCTAACTAGCGGGATTAACGAAAAAACCACTAGCTTGATTTTAGAAGCGGCTAATTTTGAACCGGTCTCGATTCGTAAAACCGCCAATGCCCTAGGTCTAAGAACCGAGGCTTCAATGCGTTTCGAAAAAGGACTAGACCCAAACTTAACTGACTTAGCTTTAAAACGTTTTGTTACTTTGCTCAAGAAGCTTTGTCCGGAGATGATAATCGCCAGTAATTTAATGGTCGAATCTAAGTTTGATTTAAATTTAGGTCCAGTTGTTTTTTCTTATGATTGGGTGAGTCGCCGCCTGGGAGAGAAATTAGATAAGAAAAAAATTATTCATATTTTAGAAAAACTTGGTTTTACAGTCAGCCTAGTTCACAACGAATTTTCCGTTATGATTCCAACTTGGCGCGCCGCTAAAGATGTCGCCGATAAAGAAGATATTTTAGAGGAAATTGTTAGAATTTATGGTTATGATAATATAAAGTCGGTTTTGCCGGTCTTGCAATTAAGCCCGACTCCGATAAACACGGAAAGTATTTTGGAAAGAAAAATTCAGGATCTCTTAGCGCTGGAAAATCATCTAAACGAAACTTATAATTATTCCTTCGTGAATGAAGCCCAATTGAAAAAAATTAATTTAGAATTCTCCGGACATTTAAAATTAGTTAACCCGATTTCCGAGACTCATACTTTACTTAAACAGAATTTAATCGTTGGCCTGCTTAATAATGTAAAGACTAATCAGTTTAATTATGAAGACATTGGTTTATTTGAAATTGGTCGCGTTTTTAAAGATTTGAGCGGCACAATCAACAAAGATCTGGGCGAAGAGTTCTTGCCTTATCAAGATAAATATTTAGGTCTGATTTGGGCCAGCAATAAAACTGAAGCATTCTCTTATCTCAAGGGACTAGTAACAAATTTGATTCATGGTTTGCTGAGCGATAAGATAGACGTAGTTTTTACACCCATAGAAACCGCGCCCGCTTGGGCGGATGAGCAATTAGCGGCTAAAATAAATATTAATAATCGAGAAGTGGGCGTGATTGCTCAGCTTAATAAAGTTAGCGCCGATAATTTTGGCTTAAAGAAGGTTTGTGTTTTGGCAGAACTCGAGTGGCGGGAATTACATGATTTATTTATTAGCCAGGGAGATAAAAAATATTTCGAACCGGTAAAATATCCGGCCCTGGGACGCGATTTGGCATTTCTCGTTTCGCAGAAACTATTGTATAATGAAATCAGAACTGAAATCAAAAATTTTAACCCCCTGATCAAGGAAGTTGAATTATTCGACATTTACAGCGGGAGCAAGATTGCCAGCAGTTTAAAGAGTCTAGCCTTCCATTTGGTTTATCAGTCGGAGGAGCGGACTTTAACAGCGACCGAAGTTGATGACATTCAAAACGGCCTAATTGCGCATTTGGCCGATAAGTTTGCCGCCAAGTTGCGAGATTTTTAATTTTTTCCGTTAGATAAGTTTAGGGAAGAAACGGACAAAGGAGGAAAATTAATTTTTAAAAATATGTTTTCAACATCAAGCGACATCTTGAATCTAGTGTTAGCGATTTGTGTTTTGGCTTTAAGCTTCTTCCTCTGCTGGGCGATATATTATTTTATTGTCAGTATCCAGAAATTTTACCGGATAACGAGACGAGTCGAGAAAATTACTCAGGACGTCGAGGAAACAGTTACGAATTTGAAAGGTAAGCTTACCGGGGGCGCTTCTTCGGTTCTAATGTTCACGGAATTTGCTAAACACGCCATGGATTTTATTAAAGAGAGAAGGGCTAGTCGGGCGGAGAAAAAAGAGACCAGGCGGGCCGGAAAGAAGAAATAATCCGATTAAGATAAATAAAAAACAGACTTTTTGGAAAAGTCTGTTTTTTAAAGTCTGTTTTTAAATTAGTAAAACTAAATTTTATTCCTCATGCCCGCAGCTTCGATCGCTACATTTTATCTGGCCGCCCTTTTCTCGGACCAAGAGCGCTCCGCAATCCGGGCACTTCTCGCCGGTTGGTTCGCCCCAATAAGCATTTTTACAATTCGGATAATTATTGCAAGCATAAAAAGCCCCACGCCGGCTAAATTTTTTAACAATTTTTCCGACGCCGCAGGCCGGGCAGGGAATATCTTTCTCCATCCCGCCCTTGGCATCGATATTTTTAATATTTTTGCATTTCGGATAAGCGGAGCAAGCCAAAAATGGTCCGAATTTCCCATTTTTTACCACCATGTCGGCGCCGCATTTGTCGCAAGCGGTACCGGCGTATTTTTCCTGGAGCGCCTTAGTTGCTTCATCGACTTCACCGCCCGCGCCACCCGCGCCATTTCCGCCGGCCATCTTTTTGATATTGTGGCAGGTAGGAAAATTAGAGCAAGCGAGAAATTTCCCGTAACGGCCGGTTTTAATTATCATCGAGGAACCGCACTTATCGCAGATTTCCTCGGATTTTTCTTCAGGCATAATGTCTTGTTTGTTAAGCTCTGAGTATTTATTAGTTAAATTCTCGTGAAACTTATCATAAAAAGTTTTAATAACCGGTTGCCATTTCTTGGCTCCGTCGGCGATTGAATCTAAGTCATCCTCCAATTTAGCGGTAAATTTATAATCAATTATTTCCGGAAAATGTTTAGTTAATAAATCCGTCACTACAAAAGCAATCGCGGTCGGCGCTAATTTTTTAGCTAAATCGCGTTCGACGTAATTGCGCGTAATCACGGTTGAGATCGTCGGCGCGTAAGTTGAAGGGCGACCAATCCCATATTTTTCTAGTTCCTTAACCAAGCCAGCGTCGCTATAACGGGCCGGTGGTTTAGTAGCATGTTCTTCTTTATTGAGTTTGATTAATTTTAAATCATCCTTTTCTTTTAAAGATGGTAATTCTTGCTCAGCGGTTTTCTCCGGATAAATTTTTAAATAACCAGGGAAGTTCAAGGTTTGGCCAGTGGCGCGGAGAATGTATTCCTTGGCCTTGGCACTGGTGATAGCCGTGACGTCGATAATCGTCGCGTCTAAAATTGCCGCTGGCATTTGACTGGCCAGCGCTCTTTGCCAGATTAATTGATATAAACGGAAAAAGCCCTTGTCGAGCTTAGCTTTTATTTTTTCTGGTGAGTTAGCCGCTTCAGTTGGGCGAATTGCCTCATGCGCTTCTTGAGCATTTTTACTTCTATTCTTAAAAACGCGCGGCGTGTTCAGGCCATATTCTTTTCCTAAAGTCTCTTCTAAATATATTTTAGCTTCACTTAAAAATTTGCCGGACAGATTCAAGGAATCAGTTCTCATGTAGGTAATATAGCCCTGCTCGTATAATTTTTGGGCAATTACCATGGTCTGCTTGGCGCTATAACCGAGCAGGCGATTAGCGCTTTGCTGTAAGGTCGAAGTTGTAAACGGCGCGGGCGCATTTTTATTTAATTTCTTTTTTTCTATTTTTAAAATCTGATAGTCGGCTTGTTTCAAATCAGCTTCTAGCTCATCGGCCTTCGTCTTGTCAATTGATAGTTTATCAAAAGTTTTATTATTTATTTTGTATAAGGCGGCAATGAATCTACTGTCTTTGTCTTTTAGAGCTTCCAACTCCGCTTCGAGGCTCCAGTAAGTTTGGCTAATGAAAGCTTTGATTTCCTTTTCCCGCTCCACGATTAATCTAATGGCTACGCTTTGGACGCGACCGGCCGATAAACCGCGCGCGACTTTTTTCCAGAGAAAAGGGGAGAGTTCATAACCAACCAAACGATCTAAAATTCGGCGCGCTTGTTGAGCGTCGATTAATTTATTATCTAAATGGCGCGGTTTTTCCAGGGCGGCCTTAATCGCTTCCTTAGTAATCTCATGAAAAACTATCCGCTCCGTTTTCTTTTTATCTAAGTTTAGAACTTCAGCCAAATGCCAGGCGATTGCTTCACCCTCGCGGTCTTCATCCGAAGCCAGGATAACATTCTCCGCCTTAGCCGCCACCTTTTTTAAATTAGCCACCGTTTTTTTGGTCGCCAAAGGCACGACATAACGAGGTACGAAATTATTCTCAATATCAATTCCCATTTCACTTTTCGGAAGATCGCGAATATGGCCAAAGGATGATTCGACCTGATATTTTTTATCGAGAAATTTGCTAATTGTTTTGGCTTTGGTGGGCGACTCAACAATAATTAAATTCATATTATTATTTTAGTAAGCGGTAAATTATTTTAGTAAACTGTAAAGACCGAAATTATTTTTTATAATTCCATTTATTTCCATAGTACTTAGTGTACTATTTACTCGCGCCGTGTCAAGGGAACTGAGAGCAATTATTTTATCGGCGCTGTTGTTTGCTTGCCCCTTGGACTCTAGATCTTTTAAGATTTCGTAAATATGTTTCTCCGCCGGGGAAGCCAAGATCGGCGTCCGGCTTTTATTCAAAGAAGAATCTTTCGGGGAGCTGGCAATCCCAAATATTTCTAAAATATCTTTTATTTCTGTTATTATTTTTGCGCCCTGCTTGATTAGATTGTTTGGCCCGTAACAATTGTCAGCGTAAATTGAACCGGGAACGGCTAAGACCTCGCGGTTAAAATCCAAAGCGTAATCAGCGGTAATTAAGGCACCTGATTTTGGACCGGCTTCAATTACCAGAACGGCCGGTGCCAGACCAGCGATTAAACGATTGCGTCTTGGGAAATTGGTCTTAAGTGGCGGCGTCAACGGCGCAAATTCCGAAATTATCAAACCACCAGTTTTAATAATCTCGTCTCGTAATTTAAGATTGGGCCTAGGATAAAAGCTCGTTCTATCCAAGCCTGAACCTAAAACTGCGATTGTCTGACCGCCATTCTTTAAGCTTAGGTCGTGGACTAGAGTATCAACCCCGAGGGCGAGTCCGCTGACCGTGACTATATTATATAATGGAAGGCTAGGGACCAGTTCGTTTAAAACCCGGTTAGCATAAGAAGTATTTTTGCGGCTGCCGACAATCGCTAGCGTTGCCTTAGTCAGAATTTTTAGGTCGCCTTGATAATACAGGAGAGGGGGCGGGCTGTCAATCTCTTTTAACAACCCAGGATAATTATCGTCCTCATAGGCGACAAGCTTTATGTTTTCTTCAGCCAAAAGCTCCCTGATTTTATTTAGGGCTGATTCCGTAAAATTTTTTCGGAAATTTATGAACTCAAAGGCGACTTCTTCTTTTAAGCCAGCTCTTAAGTAATCTTCGAACGGTGCCGTCCAAAAACCTTCTAAATCGCCAAAATAATTAATAATTTTCTGGTAACTCGCCGGTCCAATTGGCGGGAAATGGTTTAAAACCAAGTGTTTTAGATGATTTTGGCTGGTATTTAACATAGGGTTGAATATTGACAGACGGATTTTTATTTGATAAGCTAAAGAGTCAAAAAAATAATATCCAGATTACTGCTTTTGTAAGAAGATTTAAATTGTAAACCGCTATCCTCCTTGCTGTTTATGGTTTTTTTTCTTCTTACCCAAGCGGTAACCTGGATATTATTGTATAGGAATGTTTTATGATTTATTGATTTGTTTTTTATTATGTATATTTTATTTTTTAATCAAAGCCAAGGGGCTCTTCGATCAGGGGGCTCTTCGGGATTATTCGATTTCAATCTTGGTGATCGCTTCGGTCAAGATTTTTAATTCGCTGTCATTAAATTTTTGTAGGACAAATTTTTCGGTGGGGATTTGACCTTTACTCTCCGAATTAATTCCCAGCCTAATTCGTTTAAAATTTTTAGTTTTAAGACTATTAATAATCGATTCAACCCCGCGATGGCCAGCGCTCCCGGAATTAGCGGATAATTTAACTTGGCCCAAGGGTAAATCCATCTCATCCTGGATCACGGTCAGAACTTCGCTTAAATCGCTCTCTTTTATTTTTATGAAACCTAGTTTTTTCGGTAGTAAGTTATAATAGTTAAGAATCGCTTGCACGGCCTGGCCAGAATTATTCATGAAGGTTAGGGGCTTACCATATATAAATTCCCCGCTTTTATAGATTAAGGCTGGGAATTTTTTATTGTTGGCCCAATTTAGACTCTCATTTTTAGCGTTCGCCGCTTGGGTCGCTAAATAATCTAAGGCTAAGTAGCCGCTATTGTGTCGAGTATTCTCGTATTGCTCGCCCGGATTA
>JAPLVX010000038.1:14634-25604 GCA_026396945.1 Candidatus Falkowiibacteriota bacterium | reverse complement strand
ACTCAGAACACTGCACCTCAATTCCGCCCCGGCTCTTGGTTTTAGGTAGCGGCGCGCGCGTTGCCGGCCGATCGTCCCAGCTAGGGCTTGCCGAGCTAGAGGAAAGAGATTGCTTGACTAATTGGTTCGGGAAAGGCGCTTGGGGAGCGCCACTAAAATTACTTCTGAGATTACTTCGCGGCGAATTACTGGACGCCTGGCTATTAGCCGCGATTGTCGCCGCCACATTTTTCTTTAGTTCAAAATTTTCTTCATTAGGATTAATGCCTTTAACAACGGTCATATTCTCTTCATAATTTTCGTGCCAACTCATAATCTTCTCTTCCACGGCTTCGCGCTCACTCGCATATTTCTCTCGGGAATAGCGAATAACTCGCTCCAGGTTACCGGTCTTTTCTTCTTTAGTTAAGGGCGGCAAGCCGCGGCCGGAAAAGGGATTCGAGGAAATACCATCGATCATTAGTTTTAAGTACATTTCATACTTAGGCAAATTAACCAAATCTTCTTCCGTAAAAGTCGGGGTGAATTCCTTAACTAATTCCTCGGCGTCGGTCGCCCCCACCCTGAAAACTACCATGGTGCCGACATTACCAAACACAGCCGGTTTAACTTTTTCACTTAATTGTTCAATATATTGATGAGCTAAAATTAAATTTAAGCGATATTTACGGGCCTCGGATAAAATATTGGCGAAACTATCGGTCGAAAAATTTTGAAATTCATCAATGTACAAATAAAAATCATGACGATCTTTTTCTGGCACATCAACTCGACTCATGGCCGCCAATTGAATTTTAGTAATCATCATAGCGCCGAGGAGCGCCGAATTATCCTCACCGATCCGCCCTTTACTCAAATTCATGATTAAAATTTTGCCATTATCCATAATATCCCGAATATCAATCGATGATTTTACTTGACCGATTATATTTCTCATCAGTGAACTGGATAAGAATTGACCGACTTTATTTTGAATCGGCGAGACCGCTTCGGCGGCGAACTTATCGGCGTAAGAAGCAAATTCTTTTTCCCAAAATGATTTCACGACCGGATCTTTAATATTAGATACGACGCGCTTACGATAATTTTTGTCAGACAACATCCTAACGACGCCGAGTAGAGTCGAGCCCGGAAAATCTAAAATCGCTAAGATCGCATTACGTAAAATATATTCCAAGCGGGGCCCCCAGGAATCAGCCCAAAGTTTTTGAAAGACACCGATTAAACCGGAAGCGACTAGGTGACGTAAATGCGGTTCGACTTGTTCCACCACGTTAAAGGCAATCGGGTAATTGATATCGGCCGGATTGAAATAAACCACCTCATTAACCCGGCTACTAGGAATGTATTCAATTATTTTCTCGGCTAAATCCCCGTGCGGATCAACGACCGCCACGCCGTGTCCAGCCCGAATATCATCGACAATCATGTTTTCTAAAATAGTTGATTTACCCATACCGGTTTTCCCCACTAAATACATATGCCGACGGCGATCGTCGGTTCTAATGCCGAATTTTTTGAATTCGTTCCGAAAGGTTGTTTGCGCAAAAAAGGCAATATCTTGGGACATAAACTATTTTAATAAAAAACTATTTTAATAAATTCGTATAAGAATTACTCGTGGTATTCAAGCCGTAAGAAGATAAAACATTCTTCAACATCGCCGGTAAATAAAGAACTCCTAAAACTATGGGGATAACAATTAAAAACACTTTTAGCCAACCGAATATTTTTTGCCAGCGAATATAATTCTTTATGTATTTAGCCAGATCTAAAATTTCCTGACTAATGGCTAAATTTTCGGCTAATAGAATCTTAAGCGGATTTTGATCGAGCTCGCGGTTCGGGTTGGCCGTAAAATTATTAAACTCATCTTTCGCTTGTTTATTCTTTTCTGACTCCATAGAATTAATGAAGCTATAAGCTTTAAAGTCTAAAGTTTTAAACATTAACGCCGTTTAAATTAAACGAATTAGGCGCGAAGTTCGCAGCGGTCGACGAATTGCCCACCGACGGCCGCCATTATTTTCATTTCTTGAGACGTAAATGATTTTCCGGCCTTAAAATTAAAATCAACCAAGTCGGTATCGGACTTAAATTTTTGCAAATACCATTTTGACGCGCCTTTAATTAATTTGCCCATTGCCTTTAAATCAGTGGGCACAATCAAACCGGGGACTAAAGTCGTCCTAAATTCATAGGGCAGGCCGCTCGTCATTATTATTTTAACACTTTTTTTAATATTATCACAGTCAACTCCCACTCCAACCGTATCCGAATATTTATCAAGCGGTGCTTTTATATCCATGGCAATATAATCAATTAATTTAGCTTTAATAAGCGCCCTTAACATTTTTGGATTAGTGCCATTAGAATCCAGTTTGATCAAATAACCTAGGTCTTTTATAGCTTTAATAAACTGGGGCAAATCCGGGTGCAAGGTTGGTTCACCGCCGGTAATTACTACCCCCTCGAGCTTGCCCAGCCGATTTTTCAAAAAAAGAAAAAGGTCTGATTCGGTAAGAATCGGACCCTTTTCTTTATTAGGCAAGACAAGCTGGGGATTATAGCAAAAATGGCAACGAAAATTACAACCTTGGGTAAAAACAACCGCGGCGAGATGTCCGGGATAATCTAATAAGCTTAATTTTTCTAAACCACCAATAATCATAGGAATCAGAGGGATCTAAAGAAATTCTAAATCCCGAAGATCCCTGATTATTATTTATTTCTCACCAATCTTGAAAGTCTTACGATCTTTATATTCGGCCGCTTTACCTTTATTATAGTTCTGAACCGGAGTTAACCAGCCAACGACGCGGCTATAAATTATACATTCTTGACGTTGTGTTTGCACGGGACTCATATATTTTTATTTTATTAATAAATATGGTAATTAAATAATTGTTATATTTTTATAATGACCGCTTGCCAAAGCAGGGTTCTAGGCGGCAACCATGACGGCTTCCTCGGGTTTCAAGTCTTCCTGATAACCAATTTCTTCATCACATTTCGGACAAAATTTATGCTCACCGGATAAATAGCCGTGCTTCGGACAAATAGAAAAAGTTGGCGTAATGGTAAAATAAGGCAAGCGATAATTTTCGATTATTTTGCGGGCTAATTTCTTAGCCGCTTCACCGTTATCTAAGCGTTCGCCTAGATAGCCATGTAAAACTGTGCCGCCGGTATATTTAATTTGGAGTTCATCTTGTAAGTCTAGGGCGGAGAAAATATCATCGGTGTAACTGACTGGCAGATGAGTTGAATTGGTATAATAAGGATCGGCTTGCTGGGTTTTAACGGCGTTATTATTGGCGCAAATAATATCCGGGTATAATTCCTGATCTTTTTTGGCGAAACGATAAGTACAACCTTCGCCCGGAGTCGCTTCTAAATTATATAAATTATTAGTCTCGGTTTGATAATCCATTAATTTCTCGCGCATAAAATCTAAAGTTTCGGCGGCAAATTTATGTCCTTCGGGACTAGTAATATCTTTCCCCAATAAATTTAAAGCGCATTCATTCATCCCATTAATACCAATGGTATTAAAATGATTTTGCCAATAAGTGCCGAAGCGTTGGTAGATACCGTCCAAATAATACATAGAATAAGGATATAAACGATCTTTAGTAAATTGCTCAATTACTTTTCTTTTAATTTCTAAGCTGTCTTTAGCGATGTCCATTAAAACAACCAGACGTTTTCTGAATTCGTCTTTATCTTTAGAAAGGTAACCAAGACGAGCTAAATTTATCGTCACCACCCCTAAACTTCCGGTCAGAGGATTGGCGCCAAATAAGCCGCCACCGCGCTTGCGAAGTTCCCGATTATCTAACCTTAAACGGCAACACATGGAACGAGCATCATCGCGTTTCATATCCGAGTTAACAAAATTAGAAAAATACGGAATACCATATTTGGCGGTCATTTCCCAGACCGGCTTTAAACATTCCCGATCCCAATCGAATTCTTTATCAACTGTATAAGTCGGAATGGGGAAACCAAAGACCCGGCCGGTAGAATCACCGGCGAGCATTACCTCGGCGAAAGCTTGATTAAAAATATCCATTTCCGCCTGAAAGTCTTTATACTTCTCGGGCATGATTTTCCCGCCAATAATCACGTTCTCTTCGCCGACCAGGGGTGAAGGGGTCACGTCCATCGTGATATTAGTGAAAGGAGTTTGAAAACCAACCCGCGTCGGAACATTAATATTAAACATGAATTCCTGTAAGCATTGCTTTACTTCTTTATAAGTCAAATTATCATAACGAATAAAAGGTGCTAGATAAGTATCAAAATTAGAGAAGGCTTGGGCGCCGGCCGCTTCCCCCTGCATAGTATAGAAGAAGTTAACAATCTGACCTAAAACACTGCGAAAATGTTTAGGGGCATTACTCTGGACCTTTTCTCTGACACCCCTGAAACCGCGGGTTAACAAATCTTTTAAGTCCCAACCGCAACAATAAGGCGCGAGCAAGCCCAAATCATGAATATGAAAATCGCCATTAACATGAGCAGATCTAACTTTTTCCGGATATAATTTATTTAACCAATAACGAGCCGAGATTGCCGAAGCAACATAATTATTTAAACCTTGAACCGAGAAACTCATATTACTGTTTTCTTTCAAGCGCCAATCAGATCGTCCCAAATAACTGCCCATTAATTTTTCGTCTTCGGTGGCTTGGTTAATATCTCTAATCTGACGATGTTGATCACGATAAATGATATAAGCCTTAGCAGTCTTAATTTGCCGTTCTTCAATTAAGACTTCCTCAACCAAGTCTTGGATCTCTTCCACGGCCGGAATACTGTTTTTATGAAATTTAAGGCGCAGTTTTTCAACGACTTTGTTGCTTAGATTTTGAAATAAAGTTTCATCATTAATGCCCACCGCCATGGAAGCGTTCTTGATCGCCTTAGTAATTTTTTTCTGGTCAAAAGCGGTGATGTCGCCCGACCGTTTGCGCAATTGCGTAATCATTTCCTGCATAGGGATTAGCTTAAATTATTTTTTGTCTTTAATTAATTTATTTAACTCCTTCCTAAACTCATGGGCATCTTTAAATGATTCATAAACCGAGGCATAACGGATATAGGCGACTTGATCGAACTTTTTAAGGCCTTTCATTACGATCTGACCAATTTGACGAGAGGTAATTTCTGATTTTTGCAAACGCTGGAGGTCGCGTTCAATATTATGGGTCAATTTCTTAAATTTATCTTCAGTAATTGCTCTTTTTTCCAAGGCTTTCTTCAAACCGCTAGTTAATTTCTCCCGGCTATAAGCTTCCCGACGGCCATCCCGCTTTACGATCACTAAATCCAGGATTTCAATTTCCTCATAAGTAGAGAAACGGAACTCACATTTGAGGCATTCGCGGCGGCGGCGTATCGAAAGGCCGTCGGTGGCGACACGAGAATCAATGACTTTAGTATCATGATAGTAGCAAATCGGGCATTTCATAGGTTTTTCCTATATTTTGTGGCTCCTTTTGGCTTTGGCCACTAAATATTGTGGTCATTTATATTTTAGCAAAATTCGGGATACGGGTCAAATCAGCTAATCTTCCGATAAAATAAACGTTTTTCTAAAATAAACTTAAATTCTGTGGATAACTTTTATAAAAATAGATAAAAGAGAAAATAAAAAAGACCACCTTATTAAGAAAGGTGGCCCAGTCGACAATGACAGCCTATTTATTCAGGCAAATATGTCAGAGTCGACTCATCTGGCATAGCATTTTGTCGGTCAATCCAGCGATTATTATAAACTAATTCTAAATACTCAGTAAAATTAATCGTTTTAATGACTGCGGTTTTAATGGAACAAATATTAACAGCCAGCTTTTGTCGGATTTCATTGCTTCTGATAAATATCAATGAATCAAAGAAAACTTCGCCGCCGACCAAGAGGAACTGACGATTCTCATACTCAGCGTATTCGATACGACCGCGAACCTTAGTAGAGTTTTCAAAGCCAGTCTGCCATTTATAGAAATATATTTCTCGGCCATTTAAACGGATGGAGGTAGTTTCGGCTGAATCAACTACCGACAGATTGGAGATGGTTAAACCTCTTAATTCCTTAAAGTCCAGAGCAATGCCTGATTGAGGTTGCTCTTCTTTTTTGCAAGAACCAAACAGATTCACAGTCAACAATAAGATTAATAAGGGCATTAACAGCTTTTTCATGATAAAATGGTTTTGGGTTTAATTGATTAATTTTTGTTTATTATTCACGATTCTATTCTTCTCTATTGGAAGAGGGGGCGCCACCAGCTATGACTTCAAAAGTTTAAATAAACTAATGAAGTCGCAGCCGATTTCAAAGACATGGAAAGGTTGACCGAAGTCAGTTCCGTAACGTAAGCGGTATTGAAGGTTAAAAACTTCAAAATAGCGATCGCTCTTCGTAAAAGAAAAAGCTAAACCAGCCCCATACTCGAATAAATCCTTCTTGCTGCCGCCATCGTAAAGATAACCGAGAACTAATTTGGGCTCTAGGCGTCCTTTCTGGAGGCGGAGTTTGCGACCGGTTGATTCTAACTGGACCTTAAAAAAGGTTTTGTTGGTGGCTTTGTAATTGATCTTACCACTACCGCTTCCCGGCCAAGTGCCCACGCGCTTGGACCAAAAAGGTTTTTGGTACATAATATTGATTTTATAGCTCCGGAACCAACGATTCTTATCATCGTTGATATTGGCGCCAAAGACTCCATAAAAACCACGGTCGTTCTGCCAAGCTTCGTTTTCGAAACCAGCATTATGGCCATAATCTTTAAAGAACTTGAAGCCAGGTTGAGCCCAAAATGAATAGCTAAATGAACTATCCAGTCTGCCCCAACCATCAAGACTTGGTCCAACAGTAAATTCAGTGGCCTTAAAACTATAGCCATTGAATTTCACGTAGACTTTGGTGGTATTTGTGAAAATGCCAAGCCGAAAATCATTTTTTCTGAGCATCAAGCCGAAACAGCCATAAGTATAGCCGCCGGAGCCGCTATGATCCATCATGAATCCGCTACCGACGAAAACGCTGGGTTCAACGATATATCTGGCGGAATCAACTTGGGAGGCATCTTTTTGAGCTACCACGGAATCCTGGGCAAACAGGGGAAAGGAAAGCATAAGGCTAATAACAAAAAATACTACTTTTTTCATTGTTCTAGGAGAATTTTCAGGGTTTAGGGTTTAGGGTTTATTGTTAATAATTTGTCTGTTTACGCAAATATTATAAAATTGTCAAAGAAACTAATTGACTGCTGAGATTAACATATATAATACAAAAAGTCAAGTAAAAGATATTTACAAATAAAAAAAATAATGATAAAGTCAAAACACAAAAAATTACCCCTTTTATTAACCAAAAAACTTAATCATGAGAACGATCTTTAAAATTTTATGTCTGGTGGCATTTCTAATGCCAATTTCCACTTGGTCCCAGAAACAAATCAATCCAAGCAATGAAGATTATGAAACAATCTTTAAAAGCCTCCCAAACCCGCCCTCCATAGCAAGCTCAAGCGAAGCTAATAGCAAGTTGGGGCGTCTCAGCCAAGACGGCTACAAAGCCATTATTCCGGGTGATATATCCGACAAAAAAGAAGCTAAGTTGTCCTACAAAGGGACTCTGCTTTGGAAAACAAACAGTAAATCCATGGCCCTGCGTATCGCGGAGTCCAAAGAATTGGCTTTAGTAATAAATATTACCGGCGCTAATGGAGCGGCCGGTGATAATAAGATGTTTTACAAGGGCAAAGACATTACTAAAAAAATAAGACCCAAGGATGCCCCGGCAATTTCTGGTTTTAAAATTAAAGATGATTGCGCTTACCTTGTTTATGCTGATGTAACAAACACTTGGTCCCACACCTTGCCCACCTATGCTTGTTATAACCTCAAAAAAAACACTATTAGTTTTCAGGTCCCGCTGGACTTTAAAAAGAAGTTTAACGAACTTCCGGTCACCCCAATCATCCGCGATGGAGATGATTACTCTGTGAGCGAAGCCAATGACTGGATACTGATTAAAGCTAAGCAATACCCGGCGGATAGCGCCTATACCTTTATCTTGGCCTATAAAGGCAAAAATATGACCGAACGTGTACACTACCCATACCTACCCTCAATTTATGAATTCAGGTTGGAACCAGAAACTGGCTACATTTATATAAAATACGGAGATGGACAGTCGGCCAAACCGGTTAAATTCGGGCGCTATATTATCAAAGAAGATAATCTCAAGTTTCCCGATCGACAATATTAAAATTAGCGTTACTTGCAAAAAGGGTTATTCCTGGAGAGGATAACCCTTATTTTATATATTCGGCCATCTTCGAGTACAAAAAACAAACCTTAAAATAAAATTGACAAGCGTAGGGGGAACAAAGATCTTCTTATATCGTAATCGATTTGGAAAGCAAAAAAACCGCGGTTTTTGATTGAACTAAGACCTGGGTAAATTTGGTTTAGCCAAGGCTCAAACAGAAAAGCCGCAATGCTTAGTTGCGGCCTTTTTTAATTTTACAAGCCTAGCTTGGCTTGATAAAAAGACAAATTATCAATTTATAAAAAACAGGCTCTTTCCTTTTCGGAAAGAGCCTAAGATCAAAACCTTTTAGCAAATTTTACTTTTTCTTCTTCTCAACCTCCTTTTTGCTTACTCCTTGGTTAACCACGTAACGAGCCTGATTTGGATTCTCGTTACTAAACTTCAGGCCAATGATTTCCAATTCATCGCAGATTATGACTGGTTCTTTGGTGTCCGTATAGGTAAGGCGAACATTTTTTCCCGCCTTTAGATATGGCACGGACAAATTGGCATTATTATAAGGGATCTCAAAGCTTTTATTAACTCCCTTGAGCATAAAAAAGAAATACTGCTGTTGATCAATCATAATTGGCATTCCCACCTCTGAAATCTCACCACTAATTTCCAATTTAATTATTTCCTTCCCTCCATTAGGGACGGTTCGGTTGTGTCCAGCGCCGTCGATAGCCATCCTATATTTTGCCAGGGCCCGGTCAAAAGTTGTTCCCATAGCGCAAATATTCTTATCATACATGCAGATTAAAGAGACGCCCATGAATTGTTTGTTCTTAATCATCGGTACAACATAGGTCATATGGCCATCGATATTATAAGGCACTAATTCGGCCACTTTTGTCCCGGGATAATTAGCCCAGAGAGAGCTGGCCGCCTGACTGGCATTTTTGGCTGTCACTCCGACCGCCGAGTAAAATATTGCCCGACCGGTTGCTCCTTCAAAAATAGCAAAACCAGTCAGGGCCTGGTCACTACTGTTGCTGGTCATATCAGTCAGGAAGAAACAACGATTGCCGCTGTAAACTAAATACCAGTCCCCGTCGGATTTTTGGACTTTATCGCCATGCCAAAAATTATCCCAAAAGGTAGAGTGATCATACTGGCCCCATTTACTGAGCTGATACTGCAAAATTTCCAAATCGGCGCCCCGATCAATCCAATGCCATTTAGGATTTGAAGCTAATTCCTCCTTGGAAATATGCTGAAATTTTCCGCTTTGGATATCGAGCAAAACTATGCCGGTATATACATACCCGGTAAAGGCGGTCGTTCTCTCAATCAGCGGCGCAACATAAAACGGATTCCAGTCATCATCGACTTCGTAGGTAAATTCACCAAAAATACTTTTAGCATAACCGTTATGTCTTAAATACCTAACGGCCATTAACTCATAGCAGGCAGAGTTCAAGTATTTGACGTGAATTTCTTCACCCTTCTTGTTGAATTGTACCGCCTGAGGTTGAGCCGTTGGATCTTCGGCGGAAACTCGTAGATAACCAGGGACTTGCTTGTCCTGTTTCCATTTGAAATAACCGTCAAATTCTACGGGGAAAATCCACCATAGCTGGCCATCAACGAATTGCTTTGTTCCTTCGCCAATTTTATAGCGCGATCCGGGCACAACTCCGGCGGCTACTTTAAAATTGCTTAAAGCCGTATGGACACTATTCTCGGCCATTGAATCGGAAACTAAACAAATGTGGGCCGGGTCAGCTGGTTGTAGACTGGTTGAAACATCTTTTACAATCTCTACCTTTCCGAATAGATGAGCTTTATCATCATAGCGCTGCCAATCAGATGACATAATCCAGCCACCAAGAGCATAAAGAATGTAGGCGGCGGCGAGAATCGCCCCCAAACCAAAGCTGGGATTAAAAAATTCATCCTCATCTGCATCTGCTGAGTGCCAACCACCGAATATGGCACCGAGAATTAGCCCGATAGTAATCGACCAAAAAAGCGGTGATGGTCCGTAAAGGCCGGAATTGTAGTACCAGAGACCTAACCAGAGAACAAAGAAATACATGAGGGCCACAATCCCAGTAGCAAGCGCTGCTCGGCCCTTGTTGCTTTCTTTATACAACAAAGTGCCAATCATTGGCAGAACAAAAACGGTCCCCAATGAGACCAAAAAAGCAATCAATGGATAATTCATCTTTAAAGGGTTTTAGTGAAACATTTATTTTCTTATAATTAGCCACAACAAAAAAGACCAAAATGATCTAAAAGTTGTTAAAGAACTAATCGACTAACATTAGCATAGTAACAACAAATTGTCAAGGCAAACACTCAAAATAAAAAATGCCATTTTTATAATGGCATTTTTAGATATTTTTATTTAATATTACATCATCTTCTTCCGAATAAAGGCCGGCACGCTCAAATCATCATCCTCATCTTTTTTCTTTTCCGGTTTTTTCTCAATCATCGGTCGGGACTGAATATTCTTAAAAATTGATAATTTGCCCTTATCTTCACTGGCCGTTTCTTTCTCTAATTCCTTTTCCATAAAAGTATTAGGGGTATAAACTTTATTGATTTCCGATTTCAAACTCTTGCCTTTACCATCAAAACCAGTGGCCACGACCGTAATCTTAATCTGATCTTTTAGCTTGTCATCAATCACGGCGCC
>JAPLVX010000038.1:13003-14574 GCA_026396945.1 Candidatus Falkowiibacteriota bacterium | reverse complement strand
AATCAGAACCACCGGTGATCGTAAAGACGATACCGCGGGCGCCATCAATCGACATATCGAGCAGATTAGAATTAATCGCCGCTTTGGCGGCTTCGATCGCTTTATTTTCGCCGCTGGCCGTTCCGATGCCCATTAAAGCCGAGCCGGCATTAGACATGACCGCTTTAACATCGGCAAAATCAGCGTTAATAATACCAGGAACCGTAATAATCTCGGCGATTCCCTGAACGCCCTGACGTAAAACATCGTCGGCAATCACGAAAGCTTCTAATAAAGAGGTTTTTTTATCAATCACTTGCAATAATTTGTCATTGGAAATAGTAATAATCGTATCAACCTTATCGGCTAATTCGGCGTAAGCGCGATCGGCAATATTTTTTCTTTGACCGCCTTCAAACACAAACGGTTTAGTTACGACCGCCACGGTTAAGGCCCCTAGATCGCGAGCGATTTGGGCCACGACCGGGGACGCGCCAGAACCAGTGCCGCCGCCCAGACCACAAGTCACAAAAACCATATCGCAGTCCTTTAAGGCCTCCCTCAGGTCGTTTTGAGATTCTTCAGCGGCCTGACGACCCAAATCTGGGTTCATACCGGCTCCCAAGCCCTTGGTCACGGTTTTCCCGATATGTAATTTTTCATTGGCCTTATTATAATGTAAAGCTTGAACATCCGTATTAACCGCTACAAATTCTACCCCCTTGATGCCAGCCTCAACCATGCGATTGATAGCGCTACCGCCACCCCCGCCAACGCCGACTACCTTTATTTTTGCAAAGGTTTCTACTTCTGGTTTTACTTCTGCCATAAGTTTATGTATTTTAATTGCTAATTATTTTGGCATGATCTTTTGTAGAAAGCCTTTGGCTTTACCAAAAAGACTATTAAAATTTGATTTTAAATTAAAACCATTGCTATTACCGGTCATTTCTCCGTTATCCCCCCAAATAACCAAACCTAAAGCGGTTAAAAATTCCGGCTGTTTGACTTTATCAATAATTACCTTGGTATTTCTCGCTTCGCCGCGAGCGGCCGGTAATCTTAGTTTTTTCTTGGCAATATCAATCAAGCCATTAAGATCACTTCCACCGCCGACAAAAACCGCCCCAGCCGGTAGCATACCGGCTCGGTCAATTTTTTTAAACTCATGTTCAACTTTTTCTAAAATTTCCTCCACGCGCGCTTCAATTATTTCCGAAACGTATTTTTGCGAAATCACTGAAATATCATCATGGATTTCTTCTTCTTTAACTAATACGCTAATATCAACTTCATCTTTGCTAGAAAAATTAGCCGGATTAGCATTGCCGTATTCTTTCTTAATTCTTTCCGCTAAGTTGATCGGACAACGCAAGCCAATCGCGATGTCAGCCGTAATATGCTCTGAGCCGATCGGTAAAATTGCCGTATGAATTAAAGTTCTCTCTTCATAAACCGCTAAAGAAGTCGTCGAGGAGCCAATATTAATTAAAGCTACTCCTAACTCTTTTTGCTTGGAACTTAAAACTGCCTCGGCTGCGGCCAAAGGCGCTAACACTAAATCCTCGATTTCTAAACCGGTACGATAGATC
>JAPLVX010000038.1:3356-12919 GCA_026396945.1 Candidatus Falkowiibacteriota bacterium | reverse complement strand
CAATCGGGTCTTTAATATCGGTTTGATTATCAACCGCGAACTTAACTAGTAAAACATGCAAGATTTCATAATTTACGGGCACGGCCAAAGCGCGCGCCGCTTCGACGGCTCGCTCAACATCATTTTGACTAATTTCACCATCACTCTTAGAAACTGCAACCACGCCTTTACTGCGCTCACATTTAATATAGGGATCATTAATACTCACCCAAACATTAGTAATTGGCACGCCGATCAAACGCTCCGCTTTCTCTAGACAAGCCGAAATAGAAGAAGTGGCCTCTTCAATACTATTAACTATTCCCTTGCTAACTCCGGCCGTGGGCACAGAGACCGCCCCGATTATCTGCAAATCATCGCCACCTAGACCAGAAATCTTTTGGCCAATAACCAAACGGATCGCGGTTGAACCAATATCTAAACCAGCAATTATGTCACTTTTCATATGCGCTTAACACCAAACCGCTAAAGCGGAATTGGCGCTTAATTTATACAAGCTAATTATACTAAATTTTATAAATTTTAACAATCATTTTTAAGCCCCTCCTTAAGGCTAAAAAAATAGCCAACTAGGCCAAGCCAATTAAGCGGAGCTGGCTGAATTTATCAAGCCAGCCAAGCTAAGTAACGACTGACGATAACTTGACCATAAAGCAAAACAAAAATAGTCGCCGCGGCTAAAAATACGCCCAAAGGTAGTTTGGAGCTCCATTTCTTACGGCCGCTCGTCATCAAGATTAGGCCGACTAGAGAACCCAAGAGATAAGCCACGACAATCATCAGCCACCATAAAGATAATTGCGGGAAAATTAAGCCTAACAAAAAACCTAGCCAAATATCACCTTCACCAATTCCTCGTCGCTTAGTAATGATGAATTGTAATAGAAAAAAGCTACTGCTTATTATAGCAAACAGAAGCGAGCTATACCAAGAGAATCCCAAAAATAAATTAAGGCCAAAAATAACTAAGGCCGCCGGCACGATTATTAAATTAGAAATTAAATACCAACGTAAATCATAAATTAGAACTATCAACATCACGGCGATTATAAAGTAATCACGGATTAAACTTAGATAGAAATGGTTGGAATTAATTTGTAACATCAGGTCTAGCGGACCAAAGCCACTGAACGTTGCCCAGCCGCCTAGATTTTTAATAAAGGCCAAAACAAATAAAAGGCCAGTAATAAACTCAAGCGCCGGATATTGCCAAGAAATCTTTTTTCGACAATGGCGGCAACGACCACGCAAAAGAATAAAACTCAAGATCGGAACATTATCATACCAATTAATCAGCTGACGACAATGAGGACAATAGGAACGTCCCAGCAAGCTTTCTTCTTTATATAAACGCCAAACCAAACAATTTAAAAAACTGCCGATAATCAAACCAAAAATAAAAATAAACAACAAAGACATAAAATTAAAATTTACTTAACATACTCCAGGCGCATTTTCTCCAAAACATCATTAGTCGGAGCTAATTTAATCGCTTGGTTCAAGCTTTCTAGAGCTTTGACCTTATCCCCCGCCTCTTTATATACTAAACTAATGGACAGCGGCCAGGCATAATCATTAGGGTTACGTCTAAAACCTAATTTATTATAATAAATTGCTTTATCATATTCGCGCCGCGCATAATAAGTGTCGGCAATTTTTTTATAAAGAGTAAAATCGGCCGGATTAGATAAATATGATTTTTGATAATAACGTTCGGCCGCGGCATAATCTTTTTTTTGCCAATAAATATCGCCCAAATCTTTTTCTAAAATATAACGATATCTTAGGGCGACCTGACGATGGCTATTATTCATCAGGGGGTCATTAAAATCCGGTAATTTGCTAAAAGCCAATTGATAATTATCTTTAGCCGCGTTTAAGTCGGATTTGTTTAAAGATATTTGCGCCGCTTCAAAATAAGTTTGCGGCAAATTAGGTCCAATCTTTTCGGCCCGGACCAAATAGTCTTCAGCGGCCGAGAAATTCCGCAAAGTTGAATCAATTTTAGCCTTAACCAGTAAATTCTCGTAACCCTGGTCAGGTAAATCCCCCAAAATCTGAGCTAACTTCAACGCCCCGGGCTGGCGAACTGATAATTCCGATATTTCCGGCCAAAAATCACTAATTTTATCGGCCAGAAAACGATCATAATAAACCTGATTATTAGGACTCGTGCCGACATTAATAATATAATTAGCCAAAGTATAGGCGGTGAAATATTTCCTATCCCCCAAATTATAATATAAAGCATTAAAATAATGGTCGGCAATTAAAATTTTAAGTTGCGCCACGATTTGCCAAGCCATTATTAAAACGACGGCGAGGGCTAATAAAATTTTTATTTCGGCTCTTTTTTCGTTAACTGATTTATTTGCGGTATCAATTTTGCCAATCGTTAATTTATATTTTTTGCTTAAATGAAGTTTAGATAAAGCGACTGATAGACGTGGCCAAATATCAATTATCTGATTGCCCGCGGCTGACTTAGCCGACGCATTAAGGCTAATTAAAATTGCTACTAGGAGAAAAAAATAAATATTCCCGGCCACAAAAGAAAAGCTGAAACCTTTTTAAACTGAGAATTGTCTCTAATCAATCTGAATAAATAATAAAATAAAACCAGCCAGGCGACCAAGCCAATCAGGCCGCCACCCAGCAAAATATCTAAAATAAAATTATGGGCGCGATCAGAATAAGCATTAATATTACCATAGGCCGCCCAGTTCGGCTTGTAGGCACGGGCAAAGACATCCGAATAATTATCCAGGCCATAGCCGACTAAAGGCTTAAGTTTGATCGCCGATCCGCTCGCAACCCAGAAATCTAAATGCGCTGCCACACTACCGTCGCCGACGTTAAAAGATCTGGCCAGACGGCCGTTCGAAAGTTTATCCAGGCCAAACAATAAAACGCCGGCCAAAATAAATATTAAAAATACCGCTAAAATTTTCTTAGAACGCGACAGCTTAATCGAGCGCCATAAATAAAAAAATAAAAAAAGCAAACCGGTCCCGATCAAGGCTAGCCACGCACCCCGACTGGCCGTGCAGAATAAACAGATCAGCTGCAAGACTAAGATTAAGTAGAACCAAAATTTATTGAAGGTGCCTGACTGTATTTTTATCAGATAAAAAGCCAAGGGAATGGTTAACAATAGCCAAGAAGCCAAAAAGTTCGGCTGACCGAAAGAAGAAAAGGCGCGGTGGGTCAACACGGGCGGCTCGGGCCAAATTAAGAAGTCAATCCCTAAAAATTGCATAATTCCGTAGAAACTGACTAGGGCCGAGGAAATTGTTATCGTCACTATTATTCGCTTTAGATTACGAGCAATCAGTCCGGAAATTTCTTCATGGTTAAGCGCCTTTGATTTGGAGAAAATATTATTAACACTAATTACATTAAACACTGTCAGAACCAGCCACAAAAAATAAAACCAATAAGACAAGAGACCTTCTTGGCGCGCGTAAGAACCAAAAAAACTCATTCCGGTATTAAGGGCAAATACCCAAACTA
Organism: Candidatus Falkowiibacteriota bacterium; assembly: GCA_026396945.1. Classification (GTDB taxonomy): domain Bacteria; phylum Patescibacteriota; class Patescibacteriia; order Patescibacteriales; family UBA12465; genus JAPLVX01. Next base: position 9,406 of record JAPLVX010000038.1, on the reverse strand, counting down.
GACTGAGAACAATAATAAAAACACTGGGGGCTAAAAAATAACGTTGCCAAAGATTCTGAGGCCTAAATTCAGTTTTCAAAAAGGGGGCGAGGGGATAATAGAAGATTATTTTAATAAGACTTAAGCCTAGTAGAAACAAGACTCCGATTTTAAAAATAACTAATTTATCTAGTTCAAAGATATTATAGGTGGGAAACCAAACGGCAAAATAAATAGGAATAAAAAAAATTATCGCTAAATAAGTAAACTCAATTAATAAATCGAGAATGTCCCGGGCAAAAAATTTTCTCATATATTTTAATCCTTTAGAGTAAGCTTTATTATTTTTAGATAACTTCTTATATTATACCATAAGCAAAAGGGAGCTGGTCTAATTATTTATGGCGATAATTATTTATGGCGCTTAGCCTGAATCTTTTCCCAAACCACTAAAACCGGGCTGGCAATAAAAATTGAACTATAAGTGCCGATAAAGATGCCGATGGCTAAGGCCAAGGCAAAATCTTTAATGGTCGCGCCGCCGAAAAATAAAATCGCTAGGAGGGCCAAAATAGCGGACATGGAAGTATTAATCGAACGAGTTATAGTCTGGTTAACGCTGGTATTAACCGTGCCTTCAAAATCTAAACTGCTCTTAGGCAAATTTTCTCTAATTCGGTCAAACACAATAATCGTGTCACTAACGCTATAGCCCAAAACCGTTAAAACCGCGGCGATAAAAGGCGTATTTACTTCAATTCCATAGAAATGACCGAGAACCGAAAAAACTCCCAAGGTAAATAAAACATCATGAACCAGGGCGATAATAGCGGCCACGCCATATTTCCAAGAAGACACTGGTTTAGAAACCCGGCGGAAAGCATAAGAAATATAGAGAATAATCACGATAAAGACGATGGCGGTAGAATTAAAAGACTTACTTTTTAGCTCTTGGCCAATCGAGGGACCAACTGAATCAAAGCTTAATTCTTTGGCGCTGGCGTTTTTGTTATTCTTAGTCGCTAAATCTCGCAATTTTTGCGCCACTTGTTGATGAATTTCTTCACTGTTTTCTTTAAAACGCAAAATTATTGAAGATTCTGTCGGTTGAATTTCTAAATTATGTAAATTTACATCTTTTAAACCATCCTGAATTTCGGTAATTTTTGGTTGATAATTAGTAAACTCAACCTCCATTAAACTCCCACCGGTAAAATCTATCCCAAAATTTAAACCCCAGAAAAATAAAGCGCAAATCGAAGCCGCGACCGCCAAGGTTGAGAGGGATAAGAAAATTCTTCGTTTTTGAATTATTTTATAAACCATATATTTCGTTTATTTAGACTAAATTATTTATTATCGGCTGGCTCCTGTTTTCGTCTTACGCCCAAAAGCCAAGTTCTCTTTTCCAACCACTTGCCCAAAATAAGCACAAAGAAAATCCTCGTAATCACAATCGCGCTAAACATAGAAACGGTTACCCCGATAAATAAGGTTGTGCCGAAACCCTGGACCGAAGAAGTTCCGAAAAACATTAAGATAAAACAAGTCAAGATCGTAGAGACATTACCATCACGAATTGAGGGCCAGGCGCGCTTAAAGCCATTATCAACCGCCAGACTCAAGGATTTCCCTTCCCTTAATTCTTCCCGCAAGCGGGCAAAGATCAGAATATTAGCATCAACGGCAATTCCAACCGATAAAATGAAACCGGCCACACAAACTTATCATGAGGGCGACTAAAATTAAGGCTAACCAAATCGGCAAGGCTTTAAAGATCGCTAAGACAGTTAAGCCGTAAATTAATAAAGATAAAACTGATAATAGGCCGGGTAAACGATAATATAAGATCATAAATAAAGACACGAGCAATAAACCAAGCAAACCAGCTTTCAAACTATTATCAATTGATTTAGAACCCAAGCTCGCTTCCACAGTTTTTTGAGAAATTAAAGAAATTGGCACGGGCAAAGCTCCGGAATTTAAACGTTTAACTAACATTTTAGCTTCTTCGGTGGAAAATTTGCCAGAGATAACCGCTTGGCCGCCGGTAATTTTATCATTAACGGTCGGCGAGCTGATTAAATAACCGTCTAAGAAGATAGCCACTGGTTTGCCGACATTACGACCGGTAATATTTTCAAATAATTTGGCGCCATCACTATCAAATTCCAAAGATACTTCCGGACTACCGTCTTGATTGTTGAATATTAAAGAGGCTCTTTTTAAATTTTTGCCAGTTAATTCCGTGTTTTTCCAAGGGGTATTTAAATTCAAATTAATTGGCGTTACCGTTGCCGTACCGTCTTTGGCCGGAGTAACTTGGACCGGAGTAGTGGTCGCGACCCCTTGTTCTTTGAACTCTAGTAAAGGGGTTTCGCCAATACTCTTAATTGCTTCTTTTACATCCTTAATACCAGCCAATTCAACAATGATGCGATATTCGCCACTTAGACCGTGGTTGACTTGGACCAAGGGTTCGCTAACACCGAAAGCATTAACCCGTCTTTCAATTACATCCCGCGAAGCATCTAAAGCACCTTGGCGATCTTTTTCTTGAATATTAGAAACATCGGCCTTATAAACTAAATGAGTTCCACCTTGTAGATCTAAACCTAAACTAAAAGGTAGGTCTTTAACCTTAGGCAAAACTACAATATAATTAGTTTTCTTAGCTAGCCAGTCTTCGGCCTGGTTATAATAATAGCCACCGCTAGCCAACCCGACCATGATCGCAAAAATCATGATTATCCCAAAAATCCACCAAGATTTAGTTCGAACCGACATTTTAGAAATTTTTTCTCCTAGAGACATAGATTTTGAATTTAATATAATGTAACACAGACATATGAAACTTTAATAATCTTAAAAGAAATTAAAATAAAAATCAAGTCCAAAAATCGTAAAAATAGACAAAAAACAGCTATAAGTTAATTTGTCAAAAATTGAAAAGGCCGCTAATTTTGAAGATTAGCGGCCTAAAAATTGTAATTATAAGTAAAGAGCAATTAATTCACAGGACTTACCAGTTAAATTATTGAGTTACGGACAGGAGTTCGTCCCCTTCCATCAGCTCAATCATCTTATCGACGTCAACACACAGCATGCGATCGTCGTCCATGGCTGAAATCTGTTGGCGAATAATCTCGTAAGCCCGGCCGGTTTTTTCTCCCAGGGAGGCGCAATCTTCTTTGGCTAGATCAGCTTCAGTCAGGGAAATTCCCTGAGCGGCGGCTAAAATTTCCGAAGCGATCACGAAACGGGTATTATACAATACTCTGGCGGCATGGCGAGATGCAGTCGCGCTCATGCTGACATAATCCTCCTGATTGGCTGAGGTAGGGATCGAGTCAACCACCGAGGGATGACACAGTATTTTGTTTTCACTAACCGCAGCGGCGGTTGAATACTGTTGAATCATAAACCCAGTATTAAGGTCGCGCTCGGTTTGCCCGCCTAAATTGGCCGGTAAACCGTAACTGGTTGAAGGCATAGTCAGGGCATAGAAGCGCCTGTCCGATATATTGGCAATTTGCTGAAGAGCAATCTTCAGAAAATCCAAGGCTTGGCCCAAAGGCTCGCCATGGAAATTACCGCCGGAAAGAGCTTCAAAGCCTGGTCCATCTTCTTTTTCAAAAAGCAGAGGATTATCCGTAGCGGCGTTGATTTCGTCTACGAAAGCTTTCTTGGCATATAAGAAGGCATCGTGGGCACAACCAGCAACCGGCGGGTAGGCTCTGAATGAGTAGGCATCTTGAACCCTGGGGACCGGCTTGCCTTGTTTGTCATATTTCTTGATTCCTTCTTCGGCCGGCAGACAGATATTCTGAGCTTTTTGGGTCATCCTTTTGGAACCGAATATCAAGTTCCTGATAATTTTAGCAGTTCTAACCGCCCCGGCATGGTTTCTGATCCCGATTAAACGGGGATCAAAGGCGGCCTTCTCTCCTCTGATAGCTTCCAGAGATAGAGCGGCGGCCAGGTCAGAAAAATGGAATAACCTTTCGGCGTCATGGATGGTTAATAGCCCTAGGGCTAAGGTAAAGGTCGCCCCGTTAGTCAGCCCCATGGCTTCTTTAGCTCTGAGAACTATCGGCTTAACGCCTTTTTTGTCCAAAGCTTCCAAAACCGGCATCGGTCCAAGTCTTGTCTGCGGATCGCCTTCAGAAATGTAAACTCTCTGATCGGGCAAACCGGTCAAAGCAGCTGCAACATGAGCCAGAGGGGCCAAGTCTCCACTTGATCCGACTGAACCTTGTTCGGGGACACAGGGGATAATTCCCTGGTTATAGAATTCAAGAATTTTCTCGCAGGTTTCCAGGCGCATGGCGGAATATCCGGTAGCAAATGAATTCACCCGCAAGATCATAGTGGCCCTGACTACTTCTTCAGGGAAATAAGCGCCAAATTGGACGCAATGGGCAGGAATATAATACCGCTGATAATCATCGATTACCTCGGTCGGTAAAATTGTACCTTTGTTAATACCGCATCCGGTATTAACTCCGTAGATGACATCACCCGCTTCGATTCTTTTTTCGAGCTCGGTTCTTTTAGCTCCAATTGTTTTCTTGGCATCATCCGACAGAGTAATGACCGGATAATGATGATCGCCGTTACCATCCTCATAACCGCGGGCGGCCAAAATCACTTCTTCCAGGGTAAGCGAATGGCCATTAATGATAATTTCAATATTAAGCTTCTTCATGTTTGGATTTTTTGGAGAGTAAAGTAAAACCTTCAATAATGTTTAAATTCGAAACTTCAACTTGTTGCCTGGTTACTAGATTTTTCAATTTAATAACCTCGCGCTTGATTTCGTCTTCACCGGCGATAATCACGAAATTGACGGCTTGGCTGACCGCAAAATTAAATTGGGATTTAAAAGTAGTGTCTTCTAAAAGACAAATTTCTACCTTAAATCCTAATTTTCTTAAACGATCAGAAATAGTCAAATAATAATCATCGCGGTTACTAGCTAATCTTAGAATCAGCACTTCCGACACGGCGGTTTGTTTAACTTCGACCAGGCCGAGGTGCTGTAAGGCGGAGAACAAACGATCAACGCCAATCGAGGCGCCAACCGAGGGCAATTCACTACCGGTAAATCTGGCGACTAAGTCGTTATAGCGACCACCGGAAAAAATGCTGCCAAATTCAAGGGCATCTAAAAGGAAACTCTCGAAAACTGGACCAGTATAATAATCCAGGCCGCGAGCAATGGAGAAATTAATTTCTACGGCCGATTCCGGAATCTGTAAACTGTTTAGATGATTTAAAATCTCTTTTAGTTCACTCAAACCTTCAGTCGCGATAGAAATATTTTGGAAGATGGACTCAGCCTGAACAATTTTTTCTGAATTGCTGCCGGCAATATCCAGATAACGAGTAATCTGTTTAATGGCCGCGACGTCCAAGCCGGGACTAAGATCATAATCGTTATCGGGCACTTGTTGCAATTCGACCAACACTGCCGGCAAACCGACTTTGGGAATTTTATCCAGAATTCGCATCACCTCTTTGGTGATATCTTCAGCTTTGACTTGACCGTGATCAGAAATACCGATCAATTCGGCTAAGCCATTCAGAATTTTCCGGTTATTAACTTTAATCACAAAACGATCAAGACCTAAGGCCTTCAAAGTTTTATAGATGATCGCAATAATTTCCGCGTCAGCTAACATTAAAGATGAACCGGCGATATCGACGTCAAATTGGTAAAATTGGCGATAACGACCTTTTTGCGGCGAGTCGCTACGGAAAACTGGTCCCAAGACCATCCGTCGCCAAGGAAGCTTCACGCCCGTATGGTTCTTTTCACTATACGGATTGGCTGATAAAAACCGGGCGAACGGAATAGTGTGATCAAAACGCAGGGCTAAACTTTCATCGCCGTGACTACCGCGGCTTTTAACTTGAAAGATATTTTTTGAAGTTTCGTCGGCGCCCGTCAAAACTTTAGCGAATTCAACGATCGGGGTCTCAATCGGATTATAACCAAAGGAACGAAAAACTTGGCTTATGATATACAACATTTTCTCCCTCGCCAAAAATTCGCTGGGGTTAAAATC
>JAPLVX010000038.1:0-3341 GCA_026396945.1 Candidatus Falkowiibacteriota bacterium | reverse complement strand
TTTTCATGGTTCAATTGTTTCATTTCATGGTTTAATTGTTAAGGTTCTGATACAAAAATGTATTCCTATAATATTAGTACAAAGGGCAAATGGTGTCAATCAAGAAATTGCCGAGAGAATAAAGGCAATTCTCCATAAAATAATAGCAATTATCCGGAAAATAAAAAGCCCTGTCATTTAAAACAGGGCGATAAATCATTGACCAAGCCTGGTTTATTCTGAATTATTAGTCAAACGATTCAGTAATTCTTCGTTGACTAAATAAGGAATAGTAATTTGGCCAGCCTCTTGATGTTTTATATTCCACTTAGCGGCCGTTTCCATAGCCCCCTGATTTCTGGCCCAACTGCGACGAGAAACGCCACCCATTACATCCCAGGATAAGCCACTCTTTAGGACTTCATCCATTTCTTTACTGCCATCCAGAAACATGCCGTTGCCACCGTTGCTGGCGCGTCCAATGCCGACGCCGCCACCGTTAGATAAAACAACCATGGTCATCCCCCGGGCCACATTGCCGGCAAAACATTGAACCGACATGTCAGCGGTTGGACGACTACCGTCATAAATATCTGATGTTTCGCGATAGGGAGAATCGGTCCCGGAGACATCATGATGATCGCGTCCCAGCATGATTGGTCCAATTTTACCTTCTCTGACTGCCTGGTTAAAAGCTAAGGCGATATTTATCCGGCCTTCTTCATCCGCATATAGAATCCGAGCCTTAGTCCCAACCACCAAATCATTTTTCTTGGCGTCCTCAATCCAGTGATAATTATCATAATGTAGGGCACTGGCGTCAGGATTGATAAGACTCAGGGCAATCTGATCGGTGAAATCCAAATCTTCTTCCCGACGACTCAGACAAACCCAACGAAAAGGACCAAAGCCCCGGTCGAAACAAATTGGCCCCATAATATCCTCCACATAAGACGGCCAGATAAAACCATCATCGGTGTTGGTTTGGTTTTTAGCAATTGTCTTCTCGCCGGCTTTAAAAATTGCCGCCATGAAACTATTACCATAGTCCCAAAAGCGCGCACCCTTGGCAGTTAATCTTTTTATAACCTGGAAATGTTGCAGCAATGATTTGTTTACCAGCCTTTCAAATTCATCGCGATTCCCTCTGAGTAATTGTCGCCCCTTTTCAAAGCTGACACCGACTGGAGTATAACCGCCTTCGTAAACCGCGTGGCAGGAGGTCTGATCGGAAATTAATTCAACCGGAATATCCATAGTATCTAAATATTCCAATAAATCGACGATGTTGCCATGATAGGCAATCGACAGCGGCTGACCGGATTTCCGGCCTTGTTCCATTTTGTCGGCTACAACCCTTAGATCATCAGAATATTCATCAACCCAACCCCTCTCCTGGCGCAGTTTTATCCAACCAAGATCAACTTCAGCGATAACAGCAACGCCGCCGGCAATCTTAACTGCCTTTGGTTGAGCGCAGGACATTCCGCCTAAGCCGGAAGAAACAAAACAGACGCCCTTTAAGTTTTGGTTTGGCGAAAGACCCAAATACTTACGAGCGGCATTTAAGATAGTGATATAGGTCCCGTGGATTATGCCTTGCGGGCCAATATACATCCAACCGCCGGCAGTCATCTGGCCGTAATTGGAAACTCCCAGCGCGGCCAGGCGCTTGAACTCGGTTGGGTTATCCCATTCACCGACAAGCAAGCCGTTAGTACTAATAACCCGTGGCGCCCGGGATGATGACGGAAAAAGTCCGACCGGATGGCCAGAACTGATTACCAGGGTTTGATCCTCGCGCATGACTGATAAATATTTTTTAACCAGCAAATACTGCAGCCAGTTCTGAAACACCTGACCGGTCTCGCCGTAAGTCACCAGTTCATAGGGATATAGGGCGACTTCAAAGTCAAGATTATTATCAATCATAACCTGTAAGGCGCGGGCGGCGGGAATGCCTTCATATTCATCAATGGGCTTACCGAATAGTTTGCCCTCGGGCCGAAAACGATAAGCATAAATTCGGCCCATCGTTCTTAATTCTTCCAAAAATTCCGGAGCGACCAGCGCATGCAGTTCTTCCGGAAGATAACGCAAGGCATTCGCCAGGGCTAATCTTATTTTTTCCGGACTGAGTCTTATTTTTTTCGGACCGAAATTTAAGCCCCGATTAGGAGCGCGACGAGGCTTTTCCGCAAAAGATTTTGACGGCGGCAATTCATTGGACAATTTGATGTTCATTACTTCGGAAATCTGTGAATTTTTCATGATTAATTGTTTTTTTAATATTGGTTAATAAATACGTTTTTATTTTCAAAGGACAAATTATATTAATTATATATTTTGATTTATTATTTTAGGTCTTTTATAAGTCTTCGTCAACTAAAAATTAACCTAAAAAAATAAGCCTGTCTTTTTGAAAAACAGGCTTAAGGGGGTACGACGGGATTCGAACCCGCGACCATTAGATCCACAATCTAACATTCTAACCCCTGAACTACGTACCCCGTATATAAGAAAGATCATTTTTATTTCTGTAAATAATAACAAAACTTACAAAACCTGTCAATCTTATAAATAAACCTTGAAAGAGAACGATATCGACCTCTTATAAAAACAAGCCCATTCTGAAAGTGGCTATTTTTTAAGCCACCAACAAATAACCTTATCTTTTATAATAACGGGCTTAGCAGCCGGAAACTGAAAGGCTAAATCCTTGGCCACTCTTTCAATGAAATCTTGGTTAGCTTCGGTTTCACAAGTTAAGAGTTCCTTAAATAAATTTTCCGGAGCCTTAAAATGCCAGTTCATGAAAAATTCCTTTTGCGCCTTGTTGGTGCAAACAAAATCGCGAATCGCTTTATCCGCCCGAGCCAGCTCTTCTTCTTCGCTAACTAGCGGCGCCAATAATTGGCATAATTCGCCCTCATGTCTCGGCTCGAGAATAATCATTTCACCATCAGGTTTTAATCTTGCCCAAGCATCTTCTGAGCCATGAACGGGATCGGAGTGTTCGTGCAGTGAAAAAGAAAACACGGCCAGATCGAAAAGATCATTGTCAACGGAATAGAAGGACCAGAGGTTCCCGCCTATTCCGTGCTGAAATCGGGCGTTCGGCCATTTTTTAGCTAAAGCGTGGTGGGCCTGCTCTAGCTTACCTACATTTTGATCAAGCGCTAAAAGACTTTTGGCGCCTAACCTTAAAATAATTTTAGAAAATCGGCCGCTACCACAACCGATTTCCAGAACATCTTTACCTTTAGGATTAACGAAAGAGAGAAAAATTTTCTCCTCTCTTTTTTCCGGATCTTTTCTCATGATGACTTGTTTTTATGGGGTTTTTTGATTTTATTAAATTT
>JAPLVX010000092.1 GCA_026396945.1 Candidatus Falkowiibacteriota bacterium | reverse complement strand
TAATTAAATCGGTAGCCCCGACCGGGGATGGTGATGATAAGCGGTCCCTGATTGCCGATTTTTTTCCGCAATTTTAAAATATGAGTCTCAATCGTATTGGAGAAGGGGTCGCAATTATCACCCCAGACATTTTCCCGGATCATTTCCCGAGAAACAAGCAAGCCTTTGTTTAGCGCCAGATATTCTAACAGGGAAAATTCCTTAGCACTTAAATAAATATTTTTCGCTCCACGTTTAAGCGTATAATTATTTAAATCAATTTCTAAATTACCAATTTTGAAATTGGGGCGGCTTATTTCTGGCGGTCTTTTTAAAATCGCTTTAATCCGAGCCAGCAGTTCGGAAAAAACAAATGGTTTAACCAGATAATCATCAACTCCGGCCTGGAATAAATCCAATTTATCTTTTATTTCCGAGCGAACTGTCAGCATGATAATTGGAACCCGGTTATTTTCAGCGCGGATTTCTTGGCAAACTTCTAGGCCGCTCAGCTTGGGTAAATTATAATCTAAAATAATTAAATCATAATGATTGGTTCGGGCCAGGAAAGAACCGCGTTCGCCATCGCCAGCGATCTCCACGGTAAAATTAGCAGACTTTAAGTTCGCTTGTAAAAATTTAGCGATGTCTAATTCGTCCTCAATTATTAATATTTTCATAAAATTTTTAAATTCAATCGCTTTTGCCGAGAATTAGAACAGATCTCGATATTGATTAAATCTTAGCGATTAATTTAATTTTAGCGTAAATTTATTTTCTCGGCAAACATTCCTTAGTTTGCTTTTCCTGGTAAATAAAGTTAATATTATTAGAGTCCATTTTTAGATTAAAAACCCTGAAAAAGCCCTAATTTATGGCGAAAAATTATCTCAATCAGTCAAGTCAAAAGAATCCCTTTGTGGTGCGTGAGGGCAAATTTAGCTTTGGTCAATTAAAGGATTCTTTTTATCATACTGCTTGGACCGAACATGCCTTTTTCTCTCAAAAAGATAATTCTAAACCGGTCTTGGGCCTAACTTTTAATTTTTTTAATTTGCGACTCATTATCGCCGTCGCCGTTTTGTTATTTTCCTTCCTTTTTGGGCGGGCCGCCTGGCTCCAAATTATTAAGAATGATTATTACTACTCTCTGGCCGAGGGGAACCGAGTCCGGGTTGAGAGTATTGAAGCGCGGCGCGGCATTATCTATGATCGGAATTTTAAACCCCTGGTTCGGAATCAAGCTAATTTTGTTTTATATTTGAAACCGATTGATCTGCCTAAGAACGAATTAGATCGTGACGCGGTTATCCGTCGCGTGGCGAAAATTTTAGATCAAGGCGCCACCTCAACTCCCAATAATTTAATTGGCCCGACCGCTGATCTAACTTTAATTTCCGACAGCCCGTCCTATTATAAAATAAAAGATATTCTCGCTCCGGTTAAACTCAATTCTTTAGAGGCCTATCAGCCCTTGTTTGTCGCCGATAATATTGAATATGATAAGGCGATAACTTTATCCTTGGAAATTTCTGAGCTGCCGGGGGTTTTTCTATCCAGTAAGATTAGGCGCCAATATTTAGGGCTGGGCGATTTGACACCGGATCAATCTAGCCTGGCCAGCTTATCCCATCTCTTGGGTTATACTGGGAAGATTAGCGATAAAGAATTAAAGACGCTCGGTCATGATTACTCGCCGATTGATTATATTGGCAAATCCGGTTTGGAATATTTTTGGGAAAAAGAATTAAAAGGAAGCCCGGGTCGAAAAAATATCGAGGTTGACGCTTTAGGGAAAGAGAAAAAAATAATTAATGAAGTCGCCGCTCAGGACGGTTCTAACTTGCTCTTATCTTTGGATTTAGATCTGCAGAAAAAAATTGAAGAAGTTACCACTGCCTCTTTAAAAAAAGCAAATTTGAAGAAAGCCTCAGTAATTGCCCTTAACCCGCAAACCGGCGAAATTTTAGCCTTATTTAGTTGGCCGACTTATGATAATAATATATTCGCCAAGGGAATAAGCCAAGCTGACTATGATAAATTCTTAAATGATCCGAATCAACCTCTTTTTAATCGGGCGATTAGCGGCGAATTTCCTTCCGGCTCAACCATTAAGCTAACCATCGCTTCGGCCGCTTTACAGGAAAAAGTTATTGATGAAAATACCACTTTTCTCAGTACCGGCGGTTTGCGAATCGGTCAATGGATGTTCCCGGACTGGAAAGCCGGTGGTCATGGTCTAACTAGCGTCAGGAAGGCTCTGGCTGATTCGGTTAATACCTTTTTCTATTATATTGGTGGCGGCTATAAGGATTTTGTTGGTTTAGGTTTAGACCGCTTGGTTAAGTATACCCGAC
>JAPLVX010000072.1 GCA_026396945.1 Candidatus Falkowiibacteriota bacterium | reverse complement strand
TTCAGGCCTATGGCATGATCACTTTGCTTCGTCGCTCTTCAGCCGGCGTTTTAGGCGATATTAGTCCCTTTAATTTTGTGGCGATGCTGATTACCATTACCGCCGGGACGATGCTTTTGATGTGGTTCGGCGAACTTATCTCCGAAAAGAAAATTGGTAATGGCATTTCAATTTTAATTTTTGCTGGTATCGTAGCGGTTATCCCCAAGAAATTGCAGCAATTAGCTTTGACTTTTGATCAAACTCAATTATTCATGCTTTTAGGCTTTATCGTTATTGGTTTAATTACTATTGTTGGTGTGGTTATGATAAATGAAGCCCAGAGAAATATTCCCGTGCAGTATGCTCGTCAGATTAGAGGCAACCGCGCTTTTGGTGGGACTAGCACCCATTTGCCCCTGAGGGTCAATATGGCGGGCGTTATCCCGATCATCTTTGCTGTTTCGGTAGTTTTGTTTCCACCGATGGTAGCTCAATTTTTTCTGCACGCCCGTACGGCCTGGATTGCTAATTTTTCTCAGTGGGTCATAGCCTTATTCAATAATCAATTATTTTACGGAATCGCCTATTTTTTACTAGTTTTTGTCTTTACTTATTTTTACACCGAGGTCATTTTTCATCCGGCTCAGATTGCCGAAAATTTACAGAAACAGGGCGGTTTTATTCCCGGGATTCGCCCCGGCAAACATACCAGTGATTATTTAGCCAATACAACTCATAAAATTATTTTTGTGGGCGCCCTATTTTTAGGCATAATTGCTATCTTACCTTTAATTATGCGTTATTTTACGGGTATTCAGTCTTTGGCCGTCGGGGGCACTAGTTTATTAATCGTGGTTTCCGTGGTGATTGAAACTGTCAAGCAAATCGAATCACAACTTACGATGCGGGAATATGATGGTTTGTAGATTTAAAATTGCCGCTAAGGTTATTGACCCAGGGTTCGAGAATTTAATTTTTATATCAATTTTTGCCTCAAGCCGTCTCCCCAGCCGGCTCTTTTTTTATTTTCTATTTTTGTTATAATTTACTTATATTATTAAATATTTATAAAAATATATGGATATGCAAGGTTTATTTAAAGACGCCAAGAATCTGACCAGTTATCAAATTGAGAAGCATTTCGACGAGATGCTTCTTCATCATCCGAGCTACCAATATCTAAGTGAGGAGAATAAACGTTTAATCTTGGATCTAGTCCATAAGTACAAGGAGAAAGTTAGAACTGGGGTCGGAGTGTCCGGTTACACGATTCGAGAAGATAATTATCACCTTTATCAAAATCGTTTAAAACTTGACTTAACCCCGCGAGACCTAGAAACGATCAAAGATATTTTAGAGAGTTTTAAAACTGACTAAGACTAAATATGATTTTTAATATTTTAGTTGTTGTCCTTGGTTTATGCGTTTTTGAGATTATCAGTAGCGTTGATAACGCGATCGTTAATGCTCATATTTTAAAAACTATGCCGCCTAAATTCCGGCGTTGGTTTTTAATTTGGGGACTTTTGTTTGCCGTCTTTATTGTTAGAGGTTTGTTGCCCTTTTTAATAATTTGGATTGCCAACCCCGGCTTATCTTTGGTTGAAATTTTCCGGGTGGCTTTTTCTGGCGGGGCGGCCGTCGGTCAATCTTTAGCCGCCTCTAAACCGCTATTGCTTTTAGGCGGTGGAGTTTATTTGTTTTTTGTTTTTTTGTCTTGGCTATTTTTAGAAGAGAAGAAATACGCTTTTTTCGTGGAGGGCTTTATTCATCGCCAAGGAGTTTGGTTTTATGCTTTTTCTTCAATTTTTACCACGGGCATTATTTATTTATCTTTAAAAATAAATCCAATTTTAGCGCTCGCCGCCACGATTGGAATTTCCACTTTTTTTATTACTGACGGTTTTAAAAAAAATGCCGAGGAGCAAGAGAAGCAACTTCTAAGCCCGCATATTAGCGCTTTGAGTAAAATCCTTTATCTGGAAATCTTAGACGCCTCATTTTCAATCGATGGCGTAATTGGCGCTTTTGCCTTCACAATGAGCGTTCCGCTGATTATTATCGGTAATGGTCTTGGCGCCTTTGTCGTTAGAGAATTTACTATTCGCGGCCTAGATCTAATTGCAAAATTTGCTTATTTAAAAAATGGAGCGATGTACTCAATCGGTATGCTCGGGTCATTAATGATTTTAGAAAGTTTCGGTAAAGAGTATCCCTTTTGGGTAGCGCCGCTTAACACCTTTATCTTATTGGGGCTCTTCCTGTTTTTATCAATTAGAGCTAACCAGGAGAAAAATCTAGCTAAATAATTATGATTAATTTAAAATCTTTAGAAGAAATAGAAGTTATTCGCCGCGGTGGGCAGATTTTAGCGAATATTTTACAACGTTTAATTAAAGAAGTAAGACCGGGGGTCAGCACTGAGTATTTGGAAAATATTGCCGCTGAGATGATGGCCGCCGCTGGTGGTCGGCCGGCTTTTAAGAATTATGATATGGGTGACGGAATTTTTTTTCCGTCAATTTTGTGTATTTCCATCAACGAAGAAGTCGTTCATGGTAGTTCTTTACCGGCACGAATTTTGCGTGACGGGGATATTGTTGATATTGACTTGGGAATGGAGTGGCCGACAGATTTAAAGTTGCGCCAAGAGTTAAAAATTCCAATCAATCCCTGGTCTGAAAACGGTGGTTACTTTACTGATATGTGCCAAACCGTTGCCGTCGGTAAAATTAGCCGCGGGGCGAGAAAATTATTAAAAGTGACGGCGGCCTGTCTCGTGGCCGGAATTAAACAGGTTAAGCCCGGGAATTCTTTGAACGATATCGGTCGGGCGGTTCAAACTTTGGCCGAGGCTCATGGTTACGGCGTGGTTCGCGATCTTGTCGGTCATGGCGTGGGCCATTACTCCCATGAAGAACCCAATGTTTTTAATTATGAGATTAAACCTAATTCTCGTGAAAATTTAATTTTAAAACCCGGCCTAGTGATCGCTATCGAACCAATGATTAATCTAGGCGATTGGCGGGTTAAGATCGCAGCTAATAAATTTACCATTATTACTGCCGACCATAGTCTGAGCGCTCATTTTGAGCATACGGTGGCCGTTACCGACTCCGGTTATAAGATTTTAACGGCTTTATAATTATATGACATATTTAGGCATTGATTGGGGAGAGAAGAGAATTGGCTTGGCTTTGGCGGAGGCGGAAACCCGTTTGGCCCTGCCTTTCAAAACTGTCGATAATCTAGGGGAAATAATAAGAACGATTGAGCAACGAGATGTCAGTATAATTGTTTTGGGGCTGCCCCTGAAACTTAGCGGTCTGGGGGAAATTAACCCCGAGTGGCAAAAATTTAAAGACGAATTAGAGGCGAGTACTAATTTGCCCGTTGCTCTAATTGATGAAAGACTTAGTAGCAAGGGCGCTGATGCTCTCATCGGATCTAAGAGCGATAAGGCTAGCCGGGATGAGATTGCGGCCGCCATTATTTTGCAAGAATATTTAGATAAAAATTTAGCTTGATCTCTAAAAAATTTTTTATTTTTAGCTTCTATTTTTATGGTCGAGGAATCAAGCGCCACCAGGGGAATAATTTTAAAGCGTTGGGCCCGGAAAGAGGCCGATGCCGCGCTGGTCGTTTTTACTCGCGATTTTGGCAAACTTGATTTAGTCGCTCGCGGCCTGCAAAAAGCTAATTCCAAGTTAGCCGGCCACCTAGAACCCCTTAATTTAGTCGAATTACTTTTAATAAAAGGGAAGCATCATGATTATATCGGTAGCGCTTTAACCGTTAATTCATTTTTTAATTTAAAAACTGATTTAAATAAATTATATTTTGCCGGGCAGGCAATTTTTTTATTTAACCAATTAGTTAAGCCCGGGCAAGAAGACAAAGCCTTATTTTTCTTGCTGGAAGAGTATTTAGAATTTTTAGACTCTTTGTCAGGGCCTATTTCCAAAGAGAAAGGTTCTTCGTCTTATAATTTTTTCGTGCTCAAGCTACTCATAGAATTAGGCTCTGGCCCGGAAATGTTTAATTGTTTAGTCGGAGCGGAGAAAATTGCTCCCGGTCAAAATTATTTCTCTTTAAGAAGAGGTGGCCTAGTCTGCCATAAGTGCCTAGGGGATATAGATAAACAGGAATTATTAAGAATTTCTGACAATACGATTAAACTATTTCGCTTGGCGCCCAGTCTTGATTTCTACAAAATTTATAATTTGTCAATAAATAAGCTGTTTTTAAAGGAATTTTCTCTTATAATTAAAGCTTTTTTAGAATATCATTATAATTTTTCCTGAGCTTTCAGCCGCTTTTTTGAGGCCTTTTTTCTTGCTAAAATATTGAAAATACGGTAAACTTTATAGGTAAATAAATAGCTAAAATTAAACAAATAATTTCCACAAATTATTCATTTTTTATTATTAATAAATATATGAACAATCAAAACAATGCTAAGTACGCTTTCTATTATTTATTATCCTTTGTGGCCCTAATCTTTACCAGTTTGTCGGTCGGGATGATCTTATTCCAAATTATTGATAAATCAGTCGTTGATATTCTGAATAATTACGCCTCGGTTTCTAATTCAACCCTTAAATTCGCTATCTCCGCCTTAATTATTGCGGCCCCGGTTTTTTATATAATTTCTCGCTTGATTTACCGCGATTTAAAGATGGGAGAATTAGATAAAGACGCCCCGCTGCGACGTTGGCTGACTTATTTCATTCTATTGGTATCTTCAATTATTATTCTCGGGGTATTCATCGGAGTGATTAATAATTTTTTATCTGGTGAGTTGACTTGGCGCTTTATTTTGAAAGCTCTGACTATTTTGTTAATTGCCGCCGCAGTTTTTTCTTTCTATTTCTTAGATTTAAGAAGGAAAGATTTCAGCGGTCATAATTTATTTTTAAAAATTTATTTTTTTATTTCCCTAGTAGTGGTTGTGGCGGTTTTTACGGCCGCTTGGTTTTACGTTGAGTCGCCGGCGACCGCCCGCGCGAAACGCCTGGACCAAATGTTGGTTAGTAATATTTATAATGTCGAAAATGCGGTCAATGTTTACTTTGAGAAGAATAAAAAATTACCGGCCAGTTTGAATGATTTAGAACTAAATCCGCCAATCATAGTTGGCCAGACTAATTCCGAAGCTATTATTTATAACAAGTTAAGCGATTCCGGTTTTGAATTATGCGCTAATTTCCGAACCGACAGTCGCCAAGATCTTGAACCCGGCTATGTCGCCCCCGTTTATCCCGCCAGCTCTAATTTTAATTACCACACCGCCGGTTATCAGTGCAACCCCGGAACGCTCTGGTCACAAAATAATCAAATTAATAAACAACCAGTTTTGTCCCAATAATTATGATGGATTTTTCAACCGAAAAATTCTCCGGACCTCTTGGTTTACTTTTGCAGCTAATCGAACAGGAGGAGATGGATATCACGGAAATAAATTTAGCTAAAATCGCCGACGAGTACGTCGCCCATCTAAAGCAGGTGGCCGAAATTGATCCCGAGGAAATGGCGGATTTTTTAGTGATTGCCGCTAAATTATTATTTATTAAATCCAAGGCGCTCTTGCCGTATCTAGCCAGTGCTGACGATGAACAAGAGATTGATGATTTGAAGAACCAATTGCGCATGTATCAGGAGTTTATTAAAGCGAGCGCCAAGATCTTGGCGATTATTGAGCAAAGGAAATTCTTGTATGTTCCGGATTTCTCTAAGACTAAAAAGCGTTTTAACTTGCCCAGTTTTTTGCCGCCGCAGAAAATAAAAGCCGATGATTTGAAACTGGAACTCCAAAAAATTATTAGACGCTTGAAAATGGTCGAAGACAAGATCCCCACCGCTAGCCTGGAAGTTAAAATAAGCTTGGATGAAATTATGATGGCGATTCGGCGGGCCCTAAGTACTAAACTTAAATTTAGTTTTAACCGTTTAATCTCTCAAGCTAAAAATAAAACCGAAGTAATTGTCAGTTTCTTGGCCATTTTAGAACTGGCCAAACAAAGAGAGCTTATTTTTGAGCAAACTGAATTGTTTAGTGAAATACATTTAAGTAAAAATAATTAATATGTCCTTGAATTCCCAATTAGAATCATTATTGTTCATCACCCCCAAAGCCTTGAGCCTTAAAGAGTTAGCCAAACTGACTAAAGCCAAAACAACAGAGATAGAAGCCGCGCTATCGGACTTGAGCGCGACTTATAAAAACTCTGGTCGGGGCTGGCAAATTATCAGCAATAATCAAAATTATCAATTAACCAGCGCCCCGGAGAACTCCGAATTAATCCGAGAATTTTTGCGTGATGAAACTAGCGGCGAATTAACTCAGCCGAGCCTGGAGGCTTTAACCGTTATCGCTTATCGCGGCCCGGTATCTAAACTGGAATTAGAAAGAATCCGCGGGGTCAATTGCAGTTTAATTATTAGAAATTTATTGTTACGAGGGCTGATTGAAGAAAATTTTAATAAACAAAAAAACGAAAATTATTATATTGTGAGTTTAGAATTCATTCGTTTTTTAGGTCTTAGACAAATTAATGAATTGCCAGATTATGAGCGTTTGCACCAAGACCCCACGCTGGCGGAAGTATTAGCGTCCAGCAATTAAATATCTTGATTATGTGTTTTTCAACTTTTGTAAATGTTTTCATTTATTTGTTATTTCTCCATTTGAATATTAATCCCGGTCAACCCGCCGCTCTTTTAAATGATTGCCAGGCGATTTATCATAATCGTTTACCTCTTAGTAAAGATACCGTTCGAACCGAGCGTTTACCAAATTGGCAAGACCCAGTGATAACGGCTGATCGAGCGGCCATTTTTGATCTGGCGACCAATACTTTTTTATGGGAAAAAAATTCAGAAGTGAGGCAACCGCTCGCCAGTATTACCAAACTAATGACGGCTTTGGTTTTTTTGGATAATAATCCCGGCTGGGGAAAAATTTACAAAATTAGTCTGGCCGATAACGTCGTGGGCGGAAAAGTTTCTTTATTCTTGGGAGAAGAGCTTAAAGTAAAAGATTTATTTTATTCCAGCCTGGTCGCTTCTGACAACGGGGCAACCATCGCTTTAGTCCATGCCACGGGCTTAAGTGAAACTGAATTTATCGCTAAAATGAACGCTAAGGCGCGTCAATTAGGTTTATTCAATACTAGCTTTGTCGATCCAATTGGCTTAAGCGATAATAATCTATCGAGCGCGCGGGATATTGCCCGCCTCGCGAAAGCGGCTTTAAAAAATGAAGAAATAAAAAAAGCGACTTTAACCGAAAAATACAAATTTCAAACCCTAGGCGGACAAGAGAAAAAAGTTGAATCAACCGATTACCTCTTGGGTAGCGATTTGGATAATGAGATCATTGTGCAGGGCGGTAAAACTGGTTACACGGAAAAAGCTGGTTATTGTT
>JAPLVX010000096.1 GCA_026396945.1 Candidatus Falkowiibacteriota bacterium | reverse complement strand
TAGCAAAGAAGCTGTTCGGGGAGATTATCAGGATAAGCTAGCCGATTTTATCAAGCACTATGAAAGCAACTTCGTTTTATCATAATCTATGAAAGAAATTTATCTTTATAATACCTTGAGTCGCCAGAAAGAAATCTTTGCGCCTTTGAAGAAGGGTCGAGTGTCTTTCTATTACTGCGGCCCGACGGTATATTGGACGCAACATATTGGTAATTTGCGCGGCATGGTCTGCGCCGATTTAATTAATCGTAGTTTTGACTATTTGGGCTATAGGGTAAAAATGGTCCGTAATTATACGGACGTGGGGCACCTAAGTTCCGACAACGACGAGGGCGAAGACAAAATGGCCACTGGAGCGATGAGAGAGAGTTTGGCCCCGGCGGCCATTGCCGAAAAATATATTAAAATTTATCAGCAAGATACTGCCGCCCTAAATATTATAAACCCGACCTTCACTCCGCGGGCAACCGATCAAATTAAAGAAATAATTAGCTTCGTCAAAGTTTTATTAGCCAAGGGCTATGCTTATACGACCAAGTTGGCGATTTACTTTGCGGTTGATAAGTTCCCCGAATACAGCAAGTTATCTAGACAAGATTTAAGCAAAAATATTAGTTCAGCCGGACACGGCGCCGTTAGTGATTCGGAAAAAAAGAACCCGGCCGATTTCGCTTTATGGTTTTTTAAAGCGGGCAGTCATAAGAAAGCTTTACAGTTTTGGCCATCCCCTTTTTATTCGCCCTTAGTTAAGGACGGTGAGGGTTTTCCTGGTTGGCACATTGAATGTTCGGTGATGGTCAAAAGATATCTGGGCGACACAATTGATATTCATATGGGCGGAATCGAACATATTCCAGTCCATCATACCAACGAGATCGCTACTAGCGAAGCGGCCAATGGAGTTAAGTTTGTTGATTATTGGTTACATAACGCCCATTTATTAGTCGATAATAAGAAGATGGCTAAATCCGAGGGCACTAGCTACAGTCTGGCCGATATAAAAGTGAGAAATTTTAATCCAATCGCCTTAAGATATTTTTTTCTTCAAGCTCACTACCGCTCTAATCAAAATTTTACCTGGGAGGCTTTAGGGGCCGCTCAAAGTGGACTAGACAATTTGTTTAATAAAATCAGGGAATTAGCGGTTAAGCCGGGACGAGTCGATAAAAAGTGGCAAGAAAAATTTATCGAGATTATTGCCAACGATTTTAATATCCCGGCCTCGCTAGCGCTAATCACGGAAATTTTTAAATCAGATTTGAGTCCAGCCGTTAAATTAGCGACCCTATTTGATTTTGATAAAATTTGGGGCCTGAATTTAAAAGTGGCGGCAAAATTTAAAGCCGCTACCATCCCGATCGAAATTAAAAAGTTATTAGTTTTGAGAGAAGAAGCCCGGGCCGCTAAAAATTTTTCTCGTTCCGACGAGCTAAGAAAAGAGCTAGAAAGTATGGGCTATAAGGTTGAAGATAATGAGGCGGGTAGCCGGGCCATAAAAATTTGAAATCTAACAATCTAATGTCGAAAAATTTTTGGAAAGAATTAAGACGGCCGATTTTGGCGCTCGCTCCCCTGGCTGGTTTTACTGATAGCGCTTATCGCCAGCTCTGCGCGCGATATAGCGCTCAAGTTTTATATAGCGAAATGGTGTCGGCGACGGCCTTATTCTATGACTCTAAAGAAAGTTTAGAATTAATAAAGTTTAATCGTCGGCTAGAAAAAAATTATGTTGTCCAGCTCTTCGGTTCCAATCCGGCTCATTTCGCCAAAGCCGTTAGAATTATTACGCAAAAAGTACGACCGGCCGGAATTGATTTGAATTGTGGTTGTCCAGTGAAAAAAGTTTTGCAGCAAGGCGCGGGCGCAGCTTTAATGAAGGATATAAAACGAACCCGGGAAATTATAAAAGTTATTTTAGCTAATACTGATTTACCCCTGTCGATTAAGTTAAGAGCGGGGAACGGTCAAATGGACGCTTCGAAGTTTTTAAAAGAATTAAGTGATTTAGATATTAAGGCCGTTATGATTCATGGCCGGACTTTAGCCGGTGGTTTTAGTGGTGAAGTTGATTTGGAATTGATAAAAAATGTTCGCCCTTATTTCAAGGGCGTTATTCTGGCTAATGGCGGTATTAATACCCCGGCTGATATTAAACGAGTTTTAAAGACTACCGGCGCTGATGGTGTTGGTATCGCCCGAGGCGCTCTGGGCAACCCCTGGATTTTTAGTTTGAAAGAGCGGCCAAAAAATAAATCCGAGATTTTCAAGGTTATTTTAGATAATGCTAAATTGGTTAAAAAATTAAAAGGCGAGGCTGGCTTAATAGAGCTAAGAAAACACCTGGTTTGGTACGTTAACGGCCTGGCTGGCGCCAGTCATTTGCGAGCCGAGTTGGTCAAAGTTAAGACGTTGAAAGATTTGAAGAATATTTTAAATAATAGTTTAAATAATAAATAATAATTTGAATAATAAATAATTGTTTTAATAATAAAGGACAATTTAAATAATCTATGATTTTATATATTAATACGGCCGACCGAGAAAAGATTATTATTGCTTTAAGGCAGGAAGCAATTGGTCACACCCAACTGGCAACCGGAAAAATCGCTTCGGCCAAACTAGCGGCCGTTAAGGCAACCCATTTAACCATCGCTAAACAGGAATTTATGGCTTCGCGCTCTCAAGCCGAGAAGCTTTTACCAGCGATTGATAAATTATTAAAAAAGAACAAAGTAAAATTATCAGATTTAAGAAAAATAATTGTGGCGGATTCCGGCGGAAGTTTTACTTCTTTACGGATTGGAGTGGCCACCGCAAATGCCCTGGCTTACGCCCTAAATATCCCGATTGAAGCGGAGAATAAGCGGTCTAAAGTCAAAATTAGCCAGGGGATAAGAATTGTGAAACCGTTATATGACCACGAACCGAGTATCGGCCGTTAGTTAAGGGCCTGTTGATAACTTTTAGTGAAAATTTTTAAATTGGATAAATTATAAAGAGGTGCTTGTTGATAAGTATCTCTTTTTTTATAAATTTCCCTTATTTCAAAGGATTTCTAATTGTTGCCAGGCGGGTTTAAGTGGTGTATAATTGTACTTGCAAGGTGAAAAGTGGGGAAGAGGGGTGAATAGATTTTAAATTAATTTCTAAATTTTTTATTTTTTTAAAAAATTAAAACGATCCAAATGTTTATTGGTGAATACAATCACAACTTAGACGATAAGGGACGTTTAGCCATTCCCGCTAAGTTTCGTAATATTTTAAAGAAAGGAGCCGTTGTCACTAAAGGTTTGGACAACTGCTTATTTTTATACTCCAAAGAGCAATTTGAAAAGATTGCTCAGAAATTTGCTAGCCTACCGTTGAGCCAAGCTAAGGCCAGAGCTTTCGCCCGCCACATGTTAGCTGGCGCCATGGAGGTAGATTTTGATAATCAAGGGCGGATAACCCTGCCGGAATATTTACGGGACTTCTCCGGTCTGAAAAAAAGTATTATTATCGCCGGTTTATATAATCATTTGGAAATTTGGCCTGAAGCGGCTTGGAAAAAATATAAAAGTGAAGCCGAAAAAAATAGCAACGCAATTGCCGAAGAACTAGGGGATTTAGGTGTTTAAAAGTATGTATCACCATCTTCCGGTCATGCTTAAGGAAGTACTGGAATATCTGCAGCCTAAATCGGGAGGGAATTTCATCGACGGTACCTTGGGTGGAGCTAGCTATACTTTAGCCTTGGCCGCAGCCGTTGGTCCGACTGGCCGAATCCTGGCGACTGATTTGGATGAATTAGCCCTGGAAAACGCCCGCCAAAAATTAACTGATCTTAATTTAAATAATGTTGTTCTAGCCAGAACGAATTTTAAAAATATAAAAGAGATTGTCGCCGCTAAGTTTCCTGCGACCACCAAATTTCAGGGGATAGTATTGGACCTAGGGTTATCCTCGGCGCAACTTGAAGACGAAACACGCGGTTTCTCTTTTCAGGGCGAACGACCGCTCGACATGGCCTTTGGCGATGAGCTTAAATTAACTGAAACAATTGTTAACAAATATTCTTTGTTAGATTTAACTCGAATATTTCGAGAATACGGAGAGGAACGCTTTGCTTACCAGATAGCCAAAAAAATAGTAGAAGTTAGACGACGCGAGACCATAAAAAGCACCAAAGATCTGGTCGATATAATTTTAAGCGCTTTGCCGGCTCGTTTCCGAGCGAGTCGCTTAAATCCGGCCACTCGAGTCTTCCAAGCCCTAAGAATGGAAACAAATCAAGAATTAGAATCTTTACGAGCAGTTTTGCCGCTTGCTCTCGATCTGCTTTCTCCCGCCGGTCGTCTCGTGATCGTTTCCTTCCATAGCGGGGAAGATAGAATCGTAAAAAATTTTTTTCGTGACCACAACCGGCAAGAGTTAGAAATTTTAACCAAAAAACCGCTTGGCCCATCCCCGGAAGAAACCAATGCTAACCCCCGAGCTCGGAGTGCTAAACTCCGTGCCGCCCGAAGAATCCAAACCCGAAGTCCAAACTAGATAATTTTTAAATTGATATAAAGCTAAGAAATTGTCATCTATTTATATGACTGATTTTAAGAATAAATTAAATACTAGTGCCAGTAGCCGGCCCGGCCGCCGTTTAAATTTAAAGGTAATAAATATGGCTTTATTTTCATTGCTGATTGTTTTTGGTCTAGGCTATATTGTTTGCATTAATGATTTAACAGTCAAGGGCTTTGCCTTGGAAAGATTAAAAAATCAAGCCAATGCTTTGGCTAGTGATAATCAGGAGATTGAATCTAAAATGATGGCGATGCAGTCGTATAATAACTTAATCAATAAAGTAAAAGACCTAAATATGGTCGCAGTGGGAGAGGTTGATTACTTAACTGTAAACAATACCATGGTGGCCAAAAAATAATTATGTGGCGCGATCGGCAAAAAAATACTCAGGGTTCTAGGAATCATAAGAATAATCGTTTGCATTTAGTGGTTGCGATTATTTTTTTATTATGTACGGCCTTAATTTATAAATTATTTAATTTGCAAATTAAACAATGCGATTGGTATACGGCGCTCGCTTCTTCCCAGCATCAAATTTATAGCAAATTAAAGCCGGATCGAGGCCAAATTTTTATTTCCGACAATATTAATGGTCAAGAGAATTTATATCCCTTGGCAACTAATAAAGACTTCGCTTTTTTGTATGCCATTCCTAAAGATATTAAGGAGCCTCCGGTTTTAGCCGCCAAGCTTTTTGAGTTTTTTGATAAACCGAAATTGGAAAAAGCCGGTCTGAATTACAATCTCACTTCGACGAGCACCCCAAACACCACTTCGGCGGCCGCTATAACGACTAGTTCTACTCAGGCGGAACCTGGATTCGGGCAGGGAGCCAAGGAAGCCGAATTGCAAAAAGAAGCAATCATCGCCAAATATCTAACTAAACTTGATAAACCTGGCGATCCTTACGAGCCCCTCGAAAATAAAGTCAGTATTGATGACTTAATTAAACTCTACGCTTTCTTAAGCGATAGTAAAGTAGCCGATCTGGACTTTAAAAATGAGAAAGTAATTAATACCCAAAATAATAGCGAGGTGAAAATAGAGGGCCTAGGCTTTGATTTAAAGAAATATCGTTATTATCCGGAAAATAATATTGGGGCTCATTTCTTGGGTTTTGTCAGTTATATTGACGAAGAAGAAAAGGGTCGTTATGGTTTAGAAGAATTTTTTAATGATGAGTTGTTTGGTAAGTACGGTTCATTAAAATCGGAACTAGGTGGTAATGGAGTGGCGATCGTGGATGATCGAGAATATGTTAAACCGGAGGCCGGGAGTAATTTAATTTTGACAATTGATCGAACGGCTCAATTTACCGCCTGCGAAAAATTGGCTGAAGCAGTTAAAAAACATGGCGCGACTGGCGGTAGTGTAATCGCGGTCGACCCGAAAACTGGAGCGATCCTGGCGATGTGTTCCGTGCCCGACTTCAACCCCAATGATTATAAAGATACTAGTCTACAGACTTTTAATAACCCAGTTGTTTCGGATCAATATGAACCAGGCTCGGTTTTCAAAACTATTACGATGTCGGCGGCCCTAGACCAAAAAAAAGTTACGCCGGCGACTACCTATAATGATCCCGGGCAAATAATGATTAATGGTTGGAACAAACCGATTAGTAACTCGGATTTTTCCACTAAAGGTGGTCATGGGGTAGTTGATATGAATTTTGTTTTAGAGAACTCTCTTAATACCGGCGCTATCTTTGCGATGCGGACAG
>JAPLVX010000046.1:1504-3296 GCA_026396945.1 Candidatus Falkowiibacteriota bacterium | reverse complement strand
ATTTTCTTGGCCGGCTCAATCTTATTAAGACTTCGGGCGTTTCTAATATCAACTACTAAGTCCTGCAATGACTTCATCTCGGTGGCAATCTTTTTAAAATCCGTCATTGTCTTAATCTTGGCTTCGGGCCACTTCGCCACCATTAAAATTGAATCATTAAAATCATCCCAAATTACTTCGGTTACATACGGAATAAAAGGTTGCCAAAGAATTAATAAATTCTTTAAAATATAAATTAGAATCTCGTCTTTATTTTTTTCAATTTTAGCAATTTATAAATACCAATCAGCTAATTTAGTATAGGTGAAGTCGCTCAAGTCCTCGGTGGCTAAAGAAAAATTAAAGTCATCTAAATGCTGGGTGGTATTTTTAATAGTCGAGCTTAGGCTCCCTAATATCCACTCATCAGCTAAAGTCTTGGCCGGAGGCATTTTATCGCTGGGCGTTTGATAAAATTCTGGAGCCACACTAGCCAAAATATAACGCGAAATATTCCATAATTTATTAATAAAATTGCGCTTGGCCTCGACTTTATCGGCGCTAAAGCGAGCGTCATTTCCCGGCGTTGCTCCCATTAAGAGCGATAATCTTAAAGCGTCCGCGCCAAATTCCTCAATCATATCAACCGGATCGATTCCGTTTCCCTTTGATTTCGACATCTTATGCCGTGAAGATAAACCTTTTCAAAAGGAATCTCCCCCAGAGCGAATAAAGACATCATAACCATGCGTGATACCCAGAGAGTTAAAATTTCATAACCGGTTTCTAACACTTGCGTCGGGTGGAAACGAGCTAGGTCGTCGCTCTTTTTATTTCTTAAATAGTTAGTCGGCCAACCAAGGGTAGAGAAAGTCCACATTCCGGAAGAGAACCAAGTATCCAGCGTATCCGGATCCTGGCGCCAATCATTTCCGCTGGGCGCTTCAAGTCCGACAAAAATTTCTTCGTCTTTGTACCAAACTGGGATTTGATGGCCAAACCAAATCTGACGGCTGATACACCAATCATGCAAATTATCCATCCAATCTAAATAGCGTTTCAAAAAACGTTCTGGCAAAAATTTAATTTTGCCCGTTATGGCTATTTCTTTAGCCGCGGTTTTTAAAGATTTATTTTTAAACCGCTTGAGAGGCTTGTCCACCGCCACAAACCATTGTTTAGAAGGCAAGGGCTCAATCGTTGTGCCGCAACGATAACAAACGGATATGGTATGCAAATAATTATCATCAACATGATCAACTAGACCCAACGATTCCATATCCTTAATAATTGCTTCGCGGGCTTCTCGGGTTGTGAGCCCGGCGTATTTACCGCAATTAGCCATCATCCGGCCATCTTCATTAATAATTTTTTTACTCGGCAAATTATGGCGCTGAGCAATCTCGTTATCAATAAAACTGTGGGCCGGAGTCACTTTAATTACGCCGGAACCGAAATCAACATCAACCGCTCTATCAGCGACAACCATAACTTTGAATTTCCCCAGGACTCCCTCAATCTCTAATTCTTTACCGACTAAATGCTTATAGCGCTTATCGCTAGGATGAACGGCTACGGCCGTATCACCTAATTTTGTTTCGGGGCGAGAGGTAGCTAAAACACAGGGGCCATATTTTATCCAATATAGTTTACCCGTTTCTTCCTCATGTTCAACTTCATAATCCGCTAAAGTCGAGTGGCATCTCGGGCACCAATTGACGATTCTTTCACCACGATAAATCGCCCCCTCGTCATACATCGCTTTGAACATAGTTCGCACCGCTAATTGCCGCGGTTCGTCCAGGGTAAAAGC
>JAPLVX010000046.1:0-1469 GCA_026396945.1 Candidatus Falkowiibacteriota bacterium | reverse complement strand
TCTGGTTTGTTTCAAAATAGTCGCTTGCGTAATGGCCACAAAATTTCGCACTTCGGTCAAAAACTTTTCTTTCCCTAAATCATGGCGCGTCTGTCCGCTAGTTTTAAAAATGTTTTTTTCCACGACATTTTGGGTGGCAATCGCGGCGTGGTCAGTTCCCGGCAACCACAAAGTTCGTTCGCCTCGCAAACGATGATACCGGACCAAAAGATCTTCAATCGCAATCGTCACGCTATGGCCGACATGAAGTTTGTCGGTAATATTGAGTGGCGGCAAAATAATCGTGTAAGACGGCGCGGTCGGATCTAAAACTAAATTATCCGGATTAAAAAATCCGGATTCTTCCCACTTTTTATAAATTTTATCCTCATAACCCTTGGGGTTATAAGTCTTATCGAGCTCCACTTTCATACCTTTAAAATTACCAAAAATATCGCTTGCCGTCAACAAACAAAAACCTTGACTCTAACTAAAAATAGATATATATTTAAAGATTGAATTTATAAAAATGTTTATCCATGTTAAGTCAAGACCAACAAATCTTCAAACAGATAGAAAAGGCTAATAATATCTTAATCAGTTTCCCCAAAGAGGCCGATGGTGATGTTTTGGCGAACGCGCTCGCCTGGTTTTTGTTTTTAAAAAAAATCGATAAAAAGGCGGAGATTGTTGGCGGGCAAGAGAGCAATCTAAAAAGTTGGTCTTTTTTACCCAGCTTTATTGAGGTTAAACAGAAGCTAGATAATTTACGAAAATTTATTGTTTCCTTAAATATCAAGAATGCCAAAATTAGCCAAATCAAATATTTAGTAGAGAATGATTTGTTAAACTTTATCATTTCTCCTAGTTCCGGTTGGTTTACTCACGATGATATTTCTTCTTCCTCCAGTGGCTTTAAATATGATTTAATCATCATTATCGGCGCCACCGATCTTGAATCGTTAGGGGATATCTATGATCAAAATATTGAATTCTTTTACAAAACAACAATCATTAATCTTGATTACCATCCAGAAAACGAAGAGTACGGCCAAATTAATTTCATTGAACTCAATACTTTATCGGTCGCGGAAATATCTTTTTATCTATTTAAAAATTATCAAGAAAAAAATATCGATGAAGATATCGCCACCTGTCTGCTCGCCGGCATCATCGCTAAAACTAAAAACTTTAAAACTCCCAATCTAACTCCCCGCGCTTTGCTCACCACTTCTCAGTTAATCGGCCTGGGGGCGCGGCGCGAAGAAATTGTCGATCGTTTATACCGCTCGAAAGGCTTAAACGCTTTAAAGCTTTGGGGTAAAATGCTTAATAATTTGAACTCGGAAGCCGGCAATCATTTAATCTGGTCGTCGCTAAGTTCGGAAAATATCATTCCTAATCATGACCCAGAACCGGATTTGGTCGATATCATCGATGAATTAATTATTAATATCCCGGAAGCAAAGATAATTATTACCTTTTATCCG
>JAPLVX010000021.1 GCA_026396945.1 Candidatus Falkowiibacteriota bacterium | reverse complement strand
GCTTTTTTTTGTTTAATAAAATATAATTAATACACTAATCTCAATTAATTAATAATTAAAAGCTTCTTAATCAACGTATTTATAATATACTCTCGACGGAAGAAGCGAATTAAATAAAATGTGGAAAAAATTTTTTAAAAGTTTAATAAACGGCCATAAAAATCTTTGGCTCCTCGCTCGTCATAAACCCCTAAAACCGCGTCGTTTGTGGTTTGAAGTCACGGATAATTGCAATTCTCGTTGTAATCACTGCAGTATTTGGGCTAAGGCTAATTGCCAAACACCCCTGACGCTAATGGAGATGAGAAAAATCTCTAGCGACCCCTGGCTAAGTAATATTGAGTCAGTGGTTAATTCCGGCGGTGAAGCTTTGCTTCGGGACGATATGCTCGATATTCTAAAATTGCAGCATGAAGTTTGGCCGAAAGCGCATTTGAATTTAAGTACCAATGGCCTTTTACCGGACCGGGCTTTGATGATTACCGAGGCCGCTCTTAAAGCGGGGATTGATCTTGATGTTGGCGTTTCCTTGGATGGGATGGGAGAAAAACATGATAAAATTCGGGGCGTGCCCGGCAATTTTAAAAAAGTTGATCACTTACTAAAAGGACTCTTAGAATTAAGAAAAAAGTACCCGAAAACATTATTAGTAATAATTGGCCTAACTTTATCGGATCTGACAATTGATGGCTGGGAGGAAGTAAAGAAATATGCTGATGATCTCGGGGTTGAATTAATGGTCCAATGGTATAATCAGTCCTCATATTACGATAATGAAAGCAAAGATGACGGGCGCGGCGAAGAACTAAGAAAAAAAATGCTGGTCGCCGTAGCCAAACAAGTGCAGAGCACGACTCGAGAAAGATGGCTAAGACTTCTAAATAATAAATCCATTAAATTCCGCTGTTTTGCTGCTAACTCTTTTTTTGTAATGAAATGCGACGGCTCGATTGTCCCTTGTCTAACTCATTGGGATTTAACAATCGGTAACGCCCGTAACCAGAGCCTTAAGGAAATTTGGCAAAGCCCGACCGCTTTAAGCGCCCGTTGTACGGTAAAAGACTGCGCCGGTTGCCTTAATTCTTGGGGTTTAAGCTGGAGCCTGAGTGATGCTTTCTGGCCGCGTTTAATGTTTTTTGTCCGTCATCCCAAAGAAATTATTAAAAGAATGACCGAAACCAA
Source organism: Candidatus Falkowiibacteriota bacterium (assembly GCA_026396945.1). Classification (GTDB taxonomy): domain Bacteria; phylum Patescibacteriota; class Patescibacteriia; order Patescibacteriales; family UBA12465; genus JAPLVX01. Next base: position 574 of record JAPLVX010000021.1, on the reverse strand, counting down.
GCCTTGCTAAAAATCACCCCCGAGTGGGGGTGATTTTTTTTTAAACTTATCGAGTTAATTTTCTAAAAAGATATTTTTCTAAGCTTACGAAAGAAACAATTTTTTAAACCTGTAAAATTATCTTCTCTAGTTGCCGGTCACTCTTCTCTTGGGAAAATTCCCGCGCTTTTATTTCCCCGGCCCGAGCCAGGGAGATTCTTTTCTCCGGCTGAGTAATCAAAGTAATTAGGGCCGCGCTTAAAGCGTTGATATCACCAGGTGGAACAATCAAAGCGTTTTCATTATTAATGGCGTAATCACTGGCGGCGCCAGTATTAGTCATAACGACTGCGGCTCCGCTAGCCATCGCTTCCAGCGGCGGCAAACCAAAGCCTTCCAGGCGACTCGGCCATAAGAAAATATCGGCCTCTTGATAAAGAGCGCCTAATTTTTTTCCGGTTGGATGATAATAAAAACGAGCCGTCTTCGGAACTTCCGGTCCTGGTCGGTAGGCGCCAAATATAATTAATTCTAAATGGGGAAATTTATCTTGGGCGATTTTAAAAGCGGCCAAGCCATCACTAAACCCTTTTTT
>JAPLVX010000014.1 GCA_026396945.1 Candidatus Falkowiibacteriota bacterium | reverse complement strand
GCGAAACTAAAGACGAAACTAGGGCTTTAATTTATTCAGTTAAAAATATTAATCTTCGGGAAATATTCCAGAATTATGAGCCGACGGGAGCAATCAAGGCCATAAAAATAAAAATTAACCGCGACCTTATAAATGCCCAGACCGAGATAATAGAACTAGCTAAAAAAATGCTTGTAAAAATAGTTTAGCTAGGTATAATAAAAGTACGCAACTCTCGGGCATATAGCTCAGTTGGTTAGAGCGTTACGTTGACATCGTAAAGGCCGCCCGTTCGAATCGGGCCGGGTCCACCAATAAAAACAGGCCAGACCAGAGGCTTGTTTTTATTTATTAATATTTACTTTTATCTCAAATCCTGGTAAATTATAGACAGTTAATCAAATAAGTATGCTTAAAATATTCAAAAGTTCGGAACCAAAAAATAATTTTGTCGAGGAATCCCCGGCTGATTCAAGCGGCTGGAGTGAAAATGAACAGATGGAGGGCCAACTCGCAATCGACGTTTATCAAACTCCAAATAAAATTATCATCAAGTCAACCATTGCCGGCGTTAAACCGGAAGATTTGAAAATTTCCCTGCATCATGATTTATTGAGTATTAAGGGTCACCGCCAAGTCGTTGGTTCGGTTAGCGATGATGACTATCTATTTAGGGAGTGCTATTGGGGAAATTTTTCGCGCTCGATTATTCTGCCGGCGGAGGTTGATTCCAAAAAAATCGAAGCGATTCTAGAAAATGGGATTTTAACCATTTCTTTGGAGAAAGTTAAAACTGAACCAATCAGGATCGAAGTTCAAGAAGAAGATTCTGATTAATAATAAAGAAAAAATTAAATAAAACAAATCACTTTATAAAAGTATGGCCAAGCCAGCGAAATCTAAAATCATTATCAGCGTGGTCATTTTTTTAATCCTTGTTTTGGGGATTGCTTCACTCGTTTTATACTCCTCTTGGCTCGGTTATAAAGATCGAATCTATCCTCGGACCTACCTAGGCGCGCATAATTTAAGCGGCCTTAAAAAAACCGCCGCTTTAGATTTAGTAAAAACCGCCGCGGAAAAAATAGATGATCAAGGCTTAAGGTTTGAATATAATAATAAGAGAATCACGGTTGAGCCGGCGATAACGGCTGGCCCCGACGGCTATGCCTATGATATCTTCTCTTTAGATCCGGAGGCTAGTTTGCAAGAAATTTATAAAAGCCAGGGGGATAATTTCGGAGCTTATCTCAGTTACCGCCTACGAACCTTATTAAAAGATAAAATATTTCCTTTTACTTATCAGCTGAACACTGATAATTTAACTAAAATTCTAAAAGATAATTTTCAAGATCAAGAAATCGCGGCCACTAATGCCATTTTCAAAATTTCTTCAGACAAAAATTCTGATTTCCAGGTCGAACCAGAAAAAATCGGAAAAAAACTCAATTATGAATTAGCGATAAGTGAAGTCGAAGTTAATTTGCAACAACTCCGCAATCCAGACATTTCTATGAAGTCGGAAACTGACTACCCAACTGTAACACAAAAAGATTTACCCAATTTAGAACCAGAGGCTAAAAAAATCCTCGGCCGGGGAGACTTAATTCTTAATTTCAATGGCCAGACTTGGACAATCAAACCGGAAAAACTAGCCACTTGGCTGAGATCGAGCGGCGAGAATAATAATTTTTATCTGACTCTAGATTTAGATAAAATTAAAGAGTTTTTGAAAGAAACCATAGCGCCTGATTTAGACAAAGAAGTTGTTTTGCCTCGCTTCTCTATGGTTAATGCTCGCCTAGCTAACTGGCAGACTGGGACTGACGGCCAGAAACTGAATATCGATAATAGCGCCGCTAAAATCCAAGCCGATTTTATCAAAAGCGGCCAGAATTCAGTCGCTCTTATCGTCGATGTTGTAAAGACCGACAGTTTGAACCCAACTAATAATTTTAATATTCAAGAAATAATTGGCACCGGCCATTCTAATTTTGCCGGCTCGCCCGCTAACCGCCGTCATAATATTCAAGTTGGCGCCGCCGCTTTAAATGGCTTACTTATTAAGCCGGACGAAGAATTTAGTTTAGTAAAAATTCTGGGGAACGTCGACGCTTCCACCGGCTACTTGCCAGAACTAGTAATAAAGAATAATAAAACTATCCCGGAATATGGCGGTGGCTTATGCCAAATCGGGACAACGGTCTTTAGGTCAGCGATTGAAAGCGGTTTACCCATAACCGAGCGGCATAATCATTCTTATCGAGTTGTCTATTACGAACCAGCTGGTATGGATGCAGCCATTTATATTCCCCAGCCGGACGTCAGATTTATTAACGACACGGGTAATTATATTTTAATCCAAGCGCGAATCGAAAAAAATGATCTTTATTTTGATTTCTGGGGAGTTAAAGACGGTCGCCAGGTTTTTATTAGTAAACCGACTATTTATAATATAGTAAAACCGGAAGCGACCAGAATCGTCGCCAGTACGGATTTAAAGCCAGGCGAAAAGAAATGCACAGAAAAAGCGCATAACGGCGCCGACGCTTATTTTGATTACAAGGTAATCTATTCTCAGAGCGCTACTTCTAGCGCCGACACCGAAAAGAAGGTCCGCTTCTCTTCGCATTATGTTCCTTGGCAGGAAGTTTGCTTAATTGGCGTCGCTAGTAGCACCGCCACCAGCACAAATAGTAGTACTGCCTCTAGTAGTCCCCTTTTAGATTCCACCCCGAGCTCAAGCACGCCAATAATAAGCGCCAGTTCGACTCCGTAACCGAAGTAAATAATGAGTATACCTGACAAATTTAAAACCCTGGCATCGCTGTCAGGGTTTTTTAGTTCCTTACTCACTTATTTCTTCAATTTTGTTATAGTCCTTCGGGCGACCTGTCCATACTTTAGCTTATTACATACTTATAGTTGATCTTGAGGATCTTTTGTTGTGCCCTGAAAAAGAAGCGCATCTCTTTGGCGGAGATTGGCACCGCTAATAAAAGGCTGGCAATTTCTTGAAAGTATTTTCCGAATGGATCAATATAATTGACCGCGGTTTTGATATAGGATTCTTGGTTAAAGACAAGCTTAACCTGCTTCATTGTCTCTCTGCCTTTGAGATCTCTAACCAAATTTTCAAACATTTGGTCAAGCACCGTGGCGGCCTTAGCCAGCGCGGAGTCCGAAGTGTCCCCCGGAATAGCTTTCATCGGATTACACCCGGAGCCATCGATAATTGAAAAGAATGAAGATGATTCTCCTTCAAACTTCGTCACATAGAAATTTACTACGTCTTTTTTCATGGTTTTTCACCGTTTGCTAACCCAGTCGGCTCATCTGGGGGTTTGGTTTAGATGTTAATGAACTAATTATTAACTAAATTTGCCAGAATTATCCGACTTAATACTATACAACTATTATAAACATTTGTCAAGACTCATTCAGTCTAATCTAATATACCTAATTAATATTGTCTCAAATCTAATATCGCCTAATTTCTTTAACACCTCTTAATTTCAAAAAAGACCAGCTTGAACGGGTAGGCAAGAAAATTTCTCCTAGGAATTCTCGAGCTCACTTTAATAAATAAAATTCTTATTTACTTAAGCAAGCCCAAAAAACCCTAGTGAGAAAATCCCCATGCTTGTCGTGCCTGACCCGTTTAAATTGGCCTTTTTTGTTTCTTTATTTTTAAATCAAACGATTAATATCTTAAAATTAAACAACCAATTAATATAGCACAGTAAAAATTATTTGTCAATACTAAAAACAAAGGCTTTGGGAAGCTTATCTTGGGGCCTTGGTTTTAACTAAATATTGGCTATTATTAACTAGTATTTCGATATCACCATCGATATCAGTTCTATATACAATAAAGCCCAAATTCTTCAGCCTACTAATAATACGGGCGGCCGGGTGATTGAATTTGTTATTTACCCCAACCGAAATCGTCGCCATTTTAGCGCCAACTGTTTCCAAAAACTCCTGGCTACTAGCCGTATCCGAGCCATGATGTGAAATTTTTAAAAAGTCAGCCTTTAAATCAACTTTGGCAGCGATTAATTCTTTTTCAATTTTTTGGCCGCTATCACCAGCAAGCAATAACTTGAAAGATCCGCAAATTAATTTCAAAACGATGGAAGTATTATTTAAATCGTTTTTATCTAATTCCGGGCCAGCGGGATATAAGATATCGAGACGGCAATTATCTTTTAATAAAATTTCCCCCGGCTTAGTCACGATTGATTCCCGCCCTGAGCTAAGCGCGCTTAATAAATTGTCGGCCGGAGTATCAGTTTGGACCGCGGTTCTAATGATATTGCTTATCTGATAACGCCTAATAGTTTCGATTAAACCAAGAAGATGGTCGTCGTGGGGATGACTTAAGATTAGGAAATCTATTTGTCGGTCCCAAAAAGGCAGAACCAGCCCTAACTTTTTTAAAACCTTTTTATCCGGCCCGCCGTCAATTAAAATATTCTGGCCGCTGGGGGTTCTAATGAGAATTGAATCTCCCTGACCGACATCAAAAAAGTATATTCGGGCAACGCCGGAAGAGTTATTATCATTGCTTAAGGCGAAAAAAAATAAAATTACGAAAACCAAGCAAAGAACCAAACTAATTTTAGATTTATTACTTAAATTCATAGAAGTAAAACAAACAAAGGCTTAATAATATAAAGGGGGCTAAAATAGTAATAGAAAAGCTTGACTTAAGCCTAGACTATTTGTATAATTTTTAAATTAATAAAACCTATTAATAATAATTAATAAATTTTACAAATTTGAAGCTGGGTTATTTTCTCTTTTTAGCCGGTTTTCTTTTAGCAACTTTCTTTACAACCTTCTTCACCGCTTTTTTAGCCGGTTTTCTTTTAGCAACTTTCTTTACAACCTTCTTCACCGCTTTTTTCTTCTTAGCCATATTTGTTTCACCTCCTTTCATGAGAATAATTTATCTAAAAATTTATTTTTCAAAAATAAATTTAGAAATCTTTTTGAAATTTTAGACCTCTACTAATATTATACTCTCTTATCTTTTGGCTGGCAATACTTTTTCAAAAAAATCTCGGCGAGGGCCGAGAAAAAAATATTTTTTGTAAACCGAGACTGTTCTTGGTTTGCCTAACTCAAAATTTATCTGTAAAGAATTTTTTTAATTCGGAAATCTTTACCCGGGGCAACTCGCTGCCGCCGCGTAAATCACCGCGCTCACGAATAGTAACATCGTTATTTTCTAAGCTATCAAAATCAACGGTTAGACAATAAGGCGTACCAATTTCATCCTGACGGCTATAACGTTTACCGATATTACCATTATCATCAAACTCACAATTATATTCTAGTTTCAATTCGTCATAAATTTCTTGCGCTTTAGTGACTAAATCCGACTTATTTTTAAGCAGAGGGAAAACCGCGATTTTAACCGGAGCTAATTTATAGGGTAAATTCAAAACCAAACGAGTCTCTCCCTTTATTTCTTTTTCAGTGTAAGCTTCGCTTAAAATAGCCAAAAAAGTACGGCCCACGCCAACCGATGACTCAATAATATGAGGGATGAATTTTTCTTGGGTAAGGGGATCAACATAGCTCAAATCTTGCCCCGAACCTTTGGCGTGAACGGACAAATCATAATTACCGCGCGCATGGACGCCCTCCAATTCTGAAAAACCAAAAGGATAGTTATATTCAATATCATAGGCGGCCTTAGCATAGAAAACTAAATTCTCATGTTTATGCCAACGCAGATTCTCTTCCTTGAGACCGAGATCTAAATAATATTGCCAACGAGCCGCTCGCAATTTTTCGTATTCAACTAATTCTTGGCTGGGGTGGGTAAAATACTGCATTTCCATCTGCTCAAACTCACGTGTCCGAAAAACAAATTGCCGGGCGGTGATCTCATTACGAAAAGCTTTACCGATCTGAGCGATGCCAAACGGGATCCGGACGCGGGAAGAATCTAGAACATTTTTATAGTTAACATAAATCCCCTGGCAAGTTTCGCCGCGCAGATAAACTGGCTCTTTAGTCCAATCACCAGTGAAATTACCGAGATTAGACTGAACTAAAAGATTAAATTTCTTTATACTGGTAAAATCACTAGCGCCACAAGCAGGACATTTTATTTTATTTTTATTTGTTTGGAATAGATCGTCGATGGTGGCTTGATCCATTTTTTCATCCGCCCTGATCCCGATTTCCTCCAGGGCGTGATCGGCTCTTAAGCGATTATGGCATTTCTTGCATTCAGTTAAAGGATCGGAAAAACCGTCGACATGACCCGACGCTTGCCAAACTTTAGGATTCATAAATATAGCCGCATCCAAACCGACGACATCTTCACGCAATTGGACCACGGCTCGCCACCAAGCCGCTTTAATATTATTAGCTAATTCTACGCCGTAGGGTCCGAAATCATAAACCGCCGCCAAACCACCGTAAATCTCCGAAGATGAGTAAACAAAACCGCGCCGCTTGCACAGGGCGACAATTTTTTCCATTTTTTTATCATCAACTTTAGCGGGGGTAATTTTTTTCATATTAATTATCTTTAAACTTTTAATAAAAATTACATTTCCTCATTAATAAAAGTTACATTAGCAAAAGTTACATTTCCTCAACTGTCTCAAGTCCTAATAACTCTAAGCCATTTTTTAGGGTTTGTCCAACAGCCTCTAATAAATTTAAGCGCCAAGTTCTGGCCGCTGGTTCGGCTTGTAAAATATTGACTGACTGGTAATAATCATTAAATAATTGGGCTAATTCAAACAAATATTTAACTAAGCTTGAGGGGTCGCGCTCTAGAGCGGCAAAACGAACCGCTTCAGGATACTTGGCTAACTTAATTAATAGAATATTTTCCTTGGGGATAATTAAAGCGGCTAAGTCTTTAGGCAAACTATTCTTTATTGGGGCCGCTTTCTTAATTAAACTCCTAATTCTAACGTAAGAATATTGTAAATAAACCGAAGTGTAACCATT
>JAPLVX010000126.1 GCA_026396945.1 Candidatus Falkowiibacteriota bacterium | reverse complement strand
TGGCTGATTTGGTTAATCGCCTTCTCTGGTGGAGCGTATAAAGTCTAAGCAGATCGTTCCATTAAAACATTTATCGCCCCCGTAAAATTATATGGGGGCTTTTTATTTCTAAATTTAACTTTCGGGCCAAAATTAAAAGAGAATTTTAAATAATTGGCTAAAAAATACATAATATTATATAATTATGATTATTTAGTCTTAATGATTTTCTAATTAATCAAGACAGTTTTTATGAACCAAGAATTAATTTCAATTGTTATTCCGGCCTATAATGAAAGCAAAAACATTGAGGCCTGTTTGCGATCGATTAAAGCCCAGGATTATCAGGGGCCTTATGAAGTTATCGTAACCGATAATGACAGTTCCGATAATACCGCCCAGTTAGCCCGACAAGAGGGTGCGACCGTATTATTTGAAGCGCGGCCAGGCGTTATTTTCGCTCGTGAGACTGGAACTAAAGCGGCTAAAGGAAGCATTATAATCCAGACCGATGCCGATACCACTTTTCCAACCACTTGGTTAAGTAATATAATGGATACCTTTTCCAAGAATCCGATCGCGGTCGCCGTAATTGGTTCTTTTAAATTTGCCGATGGGCCTTGGTGGGGCAAGCCTTTTACGGCTTTGCTGTTTGGAATTACCGCGCTCGTTAATAAATTTGGCAAAAGAATGGTTTATATTCCGGGTGCTAATACGGCTTTCAAAAAAAAGTATTGGCATGGTTATGATCTTAAATTAGATCAGGGCGGGGACGAGGTCGCCTTACTTAAGGCTCTAAGAAAAGAAGGCCAAATTATTTTTTTACGGCGCAACTTCGTTTTGACTTCGGCGCGGCGTTTAGAAAAAGGCTTACTTTATAATATTTTTGTTATTTTGATATATTATTATATTTTTGATTATACTTGGCGGCGACTGACTGGCCGGGGCATTGCTTCACCCTTTCCCCGGATTCGTCACGAGGTCAAGGATTTAGAAGAGGAAAAGAACCTGGAAACAGCTTAGTTTAGTAACCTGGAAACAGCTTAATTTAATTATGTATATTTTAACTATAATTTTATTAGTCATCTTGATAATAATAGGCCTAGCCTATTATTTTACTGTCTGGTCAAAAACTCAGATTTTTGGTTATTTTCCGTATTCAATTAAGACTGATAAAAAAATTATTGCGCTTACCTTTGATGACGGACCCAATCCGCCTTATACTAATGAATTGTTGACTATTTTAGCCAGACATAATGTTAAAGCCACCTTTTTTTTAACGGGCAAGAGATTAAGTAAATTTCCTGAACTAGGCCAAGCGCTGGTAAAGGCTGGCCATATTATTGGTAATCATTCTTATAGTCATAAGTTCACTAAAAATTTCACCAGCCTTAGTTTCGAAACCGAAATTACCCGCGCCCAAAAAGTTATTGAAGAAATTACCGGGAAGCGCCCGGCTTTATATCGTTCACCCTGGCTTTTTAGACAGCCTTGGTTATTAAGAAATCTAAGGGCACATGGGCTGACTCCAGTGGCCGGTTTTTTTTCGTCTAGTTGGGAGGCTTGGCATGCCGCTCCTAAAATCATTGCCACCGATGCTTTTAAGACAATTGCTCCCGGGCGAATAATTATTTTTCATGACGGAGCGGATATTAATTTATTCTCCTGGGACAATTATCGGGCCGGTTCAGTCGGGGCAATCGATTTAATTATTCCAGAATTAAAGAAACAAGGCTACGAATTTTTAACCGTTGATCAGCTTCTCGGCGTCGCTGCCTATCAAACTATATGAACTCTCATGATTTAACAACCTTAGTTCCCTGGGTGATTGCGCACGGTTATTTGATTTTTTTAATTGCCGCGACCTTTGAAGGACCAATAACTACGATTGCCGCTGGCATCGCTGCCGCCCTCGGTTACTTTAATATTTTTATTATTATTGCCTTGGCTTTGGCCGGCGATATTGGCGGTGATTTTATTTATTACAGCATCGGTTATGTTAGCCATAATGTTATTCATTCGGCCTTTTTCCGTTATCTTGGTTTAACTGAGAAGCGGTCGGAAAGAGTCGCCGGACTTTTGCATGCTCATATGCGGCGGGCGGTTTTATTAATTAAGCTCTCGCCTCTCGTCGGACCAATCGGTCTAATGATTATTGGTTCAACGCGGCCTAAATTCAAAAGATTCTTTTTGCCGGCGCTTAGCCTAGCTATTCCTAAATCGCTTTTTTTTGCTCTGCTTGGATATTTTTCCGGGCAAACCTATATGCGTTTAAATAAAGTAATTGCTCAGGGACAATACATTATTTTGGGGATTGTGATTTTTATCGCTTTAATTTATTTTGTTTACGTTAGAATTATCAGTAAGATAACTAAGGAATTAGAAGGGGGGAATTGATTAGGAATAATTATTGACAGGAATGTAGCGTTATGCTATTTTTTTGTAATCAGAAATTTATTATCGCTCATTAAATAATTATATTAATAACCTTTTAAAGAATCTGATCGTGAAAAAAAAGTTAAGAATTTTTTCTTTAGTCGCGTCATTGATGGCTTTCGGAGCCATGTTTTTCTTTGTTGCTTATCACCCGATAGGTGATCTGAGCCAAGGAAGAAGTATTCCGTTTTTCGTAGCAATGTTTGCCGCCTTGTTTTCCATTATGGATTATCCGGCCAGCGCTGATATTGGGGCTCGCCCAGTCAGAATTTTGTCGGCCCTTTGTTTCTTGGCAACCCCAGCCCTCTTTCTTGTTTTCGGGTCATTGCCGCCATTATCGGTTTTCGATTTTTGGGGCTGGCTATTGCTGATTATTTTTATTGCCGCCGCTCTAAGCCGGGTTAGCGCCGAAATTATTTCGGTGAAAGAAATGTATCAGGTTAGGATAGAAGAAATGGGATAGAAGAGACTTAATTTTTAAAGGAAACAAAAGAAATGTTAAAACAGCCTGGTTCTACCCGGCTGTTTTTCAATTGACATTTTGCTTATTTTAAAATAGAGTTAAACGGGACTAATTACTTTTATAAGAATCTAATTCTTATAGTCTTGTTTCTTTGAAAACTAAAGCAATTTGTAAAACGATTAATAAATATTAATTACTTAAACACTAATCATGAAAAAACGGAGGACCAAATGGATTGTTCAAAATTGTTAAAAAAAGGTAAAACCTTAGTTAAGACCCTGCTACTTCACTGTTTTCAATTCGGCGATTCAGGCAAGGGAAAGCTATCTGATCTTTTAGCCGGTTGGGCGAATATTATTTTTCGGGCTACTGGTGGCCCTAACGCCGGGCACACTATCTGTTGTGGGGGACAGGAACTAGTCACTCATTTGGTCCCTTCCGGGATTCTTTATGACTCTCTCGGAAAGATAAATATTATCGGGAGCGGAACCGCTGTATATCCTTGGGCACTCCTTCAAGAATTGGAACAATTAAAAGCGAAAGGGCTAAGCTATAATAATTTGCGCCTGGCTTTTAACGCCAAATTAACCTTACCGACCCAAGTCGTTTGGGATAGAGTCCTGGAAAGTGTCGCGGCTAAAGAAAAAATTGGCAGTACGGGCAAAGGTATTGCCCCGACTTATGCCGATTTCGTTAATCGTTTTGGTTTATCGGTTAACGACCTGATAAATCCAGATTTTTTCCATCGTAAACTTAAGAGACACGTAGAGTACTACCGAAAGATCCTTAAAAGTTACGATTCCGAAATGATTAAGACAATCATGGGGGATAAGTATTTGGAGTCGGGTCTCTATTATAACCCAAAAGAGATTTTCGATCTTGAAGCGATTTATCAGCGTTATCAAGGCTTTGGCCAGGAATTAAAAGGTTTGATTACTGATACCGATACCTTCATAAGATCAAATGTTGGCAAGTTGAATATCCTCGGCGAGGGTTCCCAGGGTGATCTTCTGGATATTGAATATGGAACTTATCCGTATGTTACCTCTTCAAGTTGTACTGTACCCGGCTTAGCTAAGGGCGCTGGCCTGGATATGGGGGATATTGATTTATCCATCGGAATCTTTAGGGGTTTCTATATGACTAGGGTCGGCAAAGGACCTTTTCCAACCGAATTAGGTGGCCAGAGATCTGATGACTGGTGTAATGGCGGTGAAGCTACTAAGGAAATAGAGAGACGTCTTTATGGCCAAATTTCCGTTGATGAGACCGATGAATTTCTCCTGGGTGTATTATTAAGACACAAAGGCAATGAATACGGCTCTACTACTGAGCGGCCTCGTCGAACCGGCTGGTTGGATCTACCTTTATTACAATATGTTCTGAGCCTTAAATTTAATAACCCGGACGCTGTTCTGACTAAGC
>JAPLVX010000025.1:1566-1962 GCA_026396945.1 Candidatus Falkowiibacteriota bacterium | reverse complement strand
CCCGAGTTTTAACCCATCAGAAGCTCCCAAGCTTACAACAGGTAAATCGGTGGCGGAAATCTTTATAATGGCGACGTCGCGGTTCGGGTCTCTTGCCAAAACCTTAGCGTCATATTTTTTGCCGTCATTTGTTAGAACCGTGTATGAAGCGGTTTCATCATAAACAACGTGTTTATTTGTAACAATTAAACCGTCCGGAGAAACAATGAACCCGGAACCGCCGCCGATTTCCTGAAGCTTGGTCCCCTTTTGGCATTGCTGATAAAATTGCATGTTTTGATCGCCAAAAAATTGTTGAAATTCAGGCGGCAAATCGGAAAACGGACTATACGGGCATTGCTCTATGACTGGCAAATTTTTGGAAATGGTAATAGAAATAACCGCTGGCGAAGTTTG
>JAPLVX010000025.1:0-1467 GCA_026396945.1 Candidatus Falkowiibacteriota bacterium | reverse complement strand
TTAAATATTGATTATAAAAATCGCTAAAAAAATTAGCCCTTGCTGGCTGGCTTGAAACCAACGAACCGAAAAACCCGCCAATCAAAGCGGCAAAAACAACAAAAATAATAATTTTCTTGTTATTCATAACGTGTTAAGTTTAAAATTAATACAATAGACCTTTAAAATAAATTACAAATAAAAGTTTAACAAATTGCTAAAAATCGTCAATTATTATTTATTTTACAAGCTTACTGTTACCGTAAAACTCGCAGTGTTAGGATCGATACCACTATTTGAAACCCAATTATATGTGCTTCCTCCTCTGGTATTGGTTATTGTGACGCCAGTGGCGGAGGGAGTGAGAATTGTATCAAGAGTTGAAGCTGTTATGATAGTTGTCCCTGCACCCTGATTTCTAAAATACCAACCCGACAATCCCGTAGCATAATAAGCATAAGTATATGAAGTAACTCCGCCTGAGATGGCCCAGACAATCCCATTGTTAGCGTCTCTTAGATCTACTGAGCCCCCACTATTCGTTCCGGTAAAGGAAGAACGTATTAATGACCCGTTACTATAATCGGCGACATTCCTTCTCGGCCCACCATTTCCAGTCGTGCTCCAAGAATTTGCACTCAAAATTGACCCACTACCATTCATTGTCCAGCCAGAAGTAAAATTAAGCGGTGTCCCTAAACTTGTATACGTCTCCCCCGTCCCTTGTGTTTTGATAAAGCCTTGGATGTTATTGGTTCCATCTGAAATGATAATGTATTTGTTAAGGTATGGAGACAGATTAAGAGATGAACTGGTAATAAAAGCATAACCATTGGCTAAGGATAGGTTCATAGTTACATTTGTAGAAGAAGCCACCAAGGCTAAGGTGGGAAGAAGATTGGAGTTTGTGCCTACTGTATAGTATTGGGAAGTTAAGGTTGAATTGTATTTTGATGATTCAAATAAAGTGGATAGTTGATAACTGCCGCCAGTGACATAAGTGTAGTAATTGCCTGTAGAGGTGGCGTTGACCGGGTCTACAGGCAGGGTTTGAAGAACATTGCCAAAAGAAATTTGGGTGAAATCTATGGGGAGCCAGCCGGTACCGTTAGATTTACGGTAATTATCTGATGTTGAACAAGCGTAAGACCAGGTTGCCGGAAGGGCGGGAAGACCTAAATTAGCGCAAACAGCCGAAGAATCCGGAATTGAGACATATACTATATTTGAAGAACCCATGCTAGACCTGCCATCTGCAATATACAGGCCTATTGATGACTTAATTGAGGCAAAATCTGACATTCTGGCTGAATCTCTTGATGATTTCAGATATTCAGCTGGATTGATGACTAGAACTATTACTGCTGCCAATATGGTTAAGATAGCAATGACAATGATGAGCTCTATGAGGGTGAAGGAGGAGAGTTCCATAGTTTAGCGCAAAAATAATTTTAAAATTCTTCGGAATTTATGTATTCTGGCATTGGC
>JAPLVX010000112.1 GCA_026396945.1 Candidatus Falkowiibacteriota bacterium | reverse complement strand
GAGCGATTATTTTTAAGCGGCTAATAATTTTTTTCTATTTTGATTTATTGATAATTGCCGCCTCCTGTAGAACGCCGTCGATTCTTAGGCGGATAACCACCCGATTCTCTTCCGCTTCAATATGAATATCACTAGCGCCCGTTTTCATGGCCGAGGCCAGAAGCAAAGTTACAATATCAGAAATATTTACTTCATTAATTTTTTCATTCAGACTTTTGTAGCTACTGATTTCATTTTTAAACTTTTCTAAATCAGCTTCTTTAACTTCGACGCCGGCATATTTTTTTTTAGTTTTAGGCAGAGACGCATAAAAATCAAGAATATGACTAAAACTGGCCCGCGATATCAAATATAATTTTATTTCGGTAAAGTATTTAGTTTTTAATTCCTCGACCTTAGCTTTGATAGCGGCACTATATTCCAAAAAGGCCAGGCGAATCGTCTGACCATCATAAAAAAAGCAAGCCCCTTTAATTAGTTTAGCTTCGTCTTCAGCAATCATTATTAGCGCCTCGGGGCTAATGGGGAAACCGTTTAGATTAACATAATTGAAGCCGGCGGCCCGGGCCTTAGTTTCGGTTTGTTTTTCAATTTCCTTACTTTTTATTTCTTGCTGTTTTCGGCTAAGCTGAGCGCCAACGCTTCCTTCATCTCCATTCTCGCCGGTCGGGTTAAGTAAATTTTCAATCGAAGAGAGATCATTCATAATTTTTGGACAATATTTTATTTTCTCGTTTTTTTCTTTTGGAAAATTCTTTCCAATTTAGCGATCCCCCCTTTTTCTTCTAAACGGACGAACAGGCCAATCCAACTGGCGTTCTCAAAAGTAGTTAGGATTGAACCGGCGATGGCGAATATTATAATCGCGATTATTATCATCAAGATACTTAGCCAGGGGATTGTTAAAGTAACCCCGACAATGAAAAGGGGTAAGATGAAGATCGATAAGAACAGTAAAATTGTTACGCCCGCCAAGAAATCAATTACAAACAAGGCGATTAGCATCTCGACGCTGATTAACCAGTTTTTTCTAAACAGGCGCCAGCTATTTTCTATGGCTACCACAAATGAATTATGCTCAATAACATTATAAGCCATGGCGTACTTAATAATTAAATTTAAAGCAATAACTACCGGAATGAAAATCAAGAACAAAATTATGTAAGCCGAACCGAGCAAGCCGCTATCAGCCAGGGCAATAAATAGAAAGGGTATCGTGATAATCAGAAAAGCAAAGTTAACTAAAACTTTAAATAGGATATTTAAACCAAATAGCGCCCAGAAATTTTTATGGCCAACAGCCAAACCATCTTTAATTGATAATTCTGGCAAGCTCTTTTTTTTATGGTTTATAATTTTCTGCACGTGGCTAATCAGACCGCCCTGACAGGCGATGGCTAACCAGATAAAGAAAATAACAATTATCGCCGTTAAGACTAAGCCCAGAATATTATCCAGGGCAAAGATTAGATCATATTTAAACATACCGGCCAGGCCCTGACTAATGTTTTGGTAAAAGAATTTTAAATCCAGCAGGCCCGTTAAACCGGCCCAGAAATCACCGTTGTAGTTAGCGGAAAAATTTTGGGTTAAGAGGCGATAACCACCGCCCGCGCTTAAAATTGAGGAAAACAAACCGAAGAACCATAAATATTTATGCTCCCAGCTGATTTTCCAAGCTTGTTTAAGCAAAGATCGATAAGAAAACATAAGTTTAAAATAGCTAATTTTATTTAGCTTGTTAATTTAAATATAATTGAAAAACTTGAGGAAGTTTGTTAATATTATATCATAAAATACAAATAATCGCCAAATTCTGTTAGCTGTAAAAAAGATAATAAAAAATAAAATGACAATCTTAGAGAAAGCCAAAGAAGTGGTCGCCGCCACCCTAGAGGTAGCCATAAATGATTTTTCTTACCCGCCGCAAACCGAGCTGGGAGATTTAAGCTTGGCTTGTTTTATAATGGCCAAAAAGAGTAAGCGGAATCCGGTTTTAGTGGCCAAGGATTTAGAAGAACAATATAAGAATAGTCCCCAGTTAAAGGGGGTCGTTAAAGAAATAACCGCGGCCGGCGCTTATCTTAATTTTTTTCTGGAACCTGAGTATTTAGCTAAAAATTTACTTAAAGAAATTAAAACTGGCAAGGATAAATTCGGCCAAAATAATTCCGGGGCGAAACAATCTATTATGATTGAGTATTCTAACGGCAATACTCATAAAGAATATCACGTCGGCCACTTACGAAATATTTGTTACGGCGAGGCAGTCGCCCGTTTACTCTCAGCTAACGGCTATAAAGTAATCCCAGTTTCTTATATTAATGATTTTGGCATCCATGTTGCTAAAACTTTATGGTTTTGGGATGATTATTTGCGCCGTATTGGGGAAGCAGCCAAAGGTTTAGACAAGGGCTATTTGTTAGGCAAATGCTATAGCGCCGCTTCGCAAAAAATTGCCGAGTATGATAAAGCTAAGGTCGAAGTCGCCGAAGTGATGAAGGCCCTAGAGGGTCGGACGGGAAAAATGTATAAATTATGGCAAACGACGAGGAAATGGAGCGTTGACTATTTCGCCCGTGTTTATAAAGATTTGGGTGTTAATTTCAAGGATATTTTTTATGAAAGTGAATTTATTGATCAGGGCTTAAAAATAGTGGCTGATTTATTGAAAAAAGGAATTTT
>JAPLVX010000013.1 GCA_026396945.1 Candidatus Falkowiibacteriota bacterium | reverse complement strand
GGGCCATTAGCTCAGTTGGCTAGAGCGCTTCCATGGCATGGAAGAGGCCAAGGGTTCAAGTCCCTTATGGTCCACCAGAAAAACAATAACCAAGGCAGGTTATTGTTTTTGTTTTAAAAAAAGACCCAATTATCTAAGGAGTGAGCCTTTTTTTGTGCCAGCGAAAATATAAAACTAGCATGACTGAAAGAAATAATAATGATAGGGAGCTAGAAATCACGATGGCCCAAGCGGTGGTTGAAATTGAGTAGATTAACCAAAAGACAGAGCTAACGAGGAAAGATATTAAAAATTCCGGTTCAACATCTTTGTAGTTATCATTTCTTATCATTTTATAGGCTTGGGTTATCATTGCCATAGCCCCGACGCCAAACATGATTAACATGAACAGCCCCTTGCTATTAGAAAAAGCCATTAATGGTATTATTAGAGACAGAGAGACTGAGGCCAAGCAATCCATGCTTGATCTTTTTTTATATTTCCAAACTCCAATCATGATTGGGATGTAGAAAAATCCGGGTAAGCCACTTAAAAAGAAAGCTATGCTCCCAAGATTCAATCCGTAGAAGATAAAAGATAAAAAGTAAAAACAAAGATAGGCGAACAAGGTTAATGTCCACGATTCGCTTGATTTGCTTTTCCAGATTATTCTGTTTTGTTTAATAGCCGCTCTAATTTGGAACATTGTTAAAGGGATTGTGGCTAAGAAACTAAGGGTGATTACATTCCAACCAATATTTTTATATTCGATGGTACTTTTGATGATTTCAAAGAGCGACAAGCTTACCTCCTTTTTTGTTTAGATTATTTCATTTATATTAAAAGTTTATTACTTTAAAATTAAATGTCAAATAGGCAGTTTACAATCTATATTTTCGACACAAATTGTTTATAAGTAGTTGATTATTGTTTTGGTGTATAAGTCTAATTAAATGTGGACTTATCTTTATATTTATTTTAATATTAGCCAAATTAAAAATTGGTATAATCTGTGGAAAAGCTGTTATGAAACAATTTATCAAGCTCCTAGGAGCAATATACTACCAGGAGCAACCTTGAGAAAACAAGAATATATTCAAATTTGCTTTTAAGTGAAAAAATATTTATAATTAAAGATAAGATAAAAATTAATTTACTTGGCTCGTTGTTGAAACGGGTTAATTTATTGTTTATGTACGACCTTATTATCATTGGTTCCGGCCCAGCCGGTATGACGGCCAGTATATTTGCTACCCGTCGGGAAATGAAAACCCTAATTATCGGGAAAGAGCTCGGCGGTCAGATGATTTGGGCTAATGAAATTGAAAATTACCCCGGCTTCGGTCTGATTAGTAGCTTTGAACTGATTAACAAAATAAAAGATCAGGTTCTTTCTTTCGGGGCTGAATTGAAAAATGACGAGGTGCAAAAAATTGAGCGACAGGCGGATTCGTCTTTTGTCGTTTATACTATTAAAGAAAGATTTATCGCTCGAACAATTATCGTTGCCCTTGGCCTATCTCCTCGTCGCTTAGCCGTCCCGGGAGAGATTGAATTAAATGGTCATGGCGTTTCTTACTGTGCTAATTGTGACGGCCCTTTCTATAAGAACAAAACCGTCGCCGTGATTGGTGGCGGCAATTCCGCTTTAGACGCGGCTGAGGTTTTATCAAAAATTGCGACTCAAGTTTATTTAATTCATCGTAACAATAAACTTAAAGCTTTTGAAATTTTAGTTCAGGAAGTAAAAAATAGATCAAATATAGAAATGCTTTTAAATTATGATATGAAAGAAATTGTTGGTCAAACTAAAGTTGAGAAAATTGTGGTTACCAATAAATTAGAGGGGAAAGACAAGGAGATTATTCTAGACGGAGTTTTTATTGAAATTGGTCGAATTGCCAGTACTGATTTGGTTGCCGATTTTGTGGATAGAACTGAGGGGCAACAAATCATTATTAATAATCGGGGCGAAACAAAAACTCCGGGTTTATTTGCGGCTGGTGATGTCACCGATTGTGAGTTTAAACAAATTCCGGTGGCTATGGGGCAAGGAACAATCGCCGCTTTGAGCGCCTATCAATATCTACAAACAAAATAATACAAATTTTCAATTTAAAATTACTAGTTTTGGTAATTTTTGCTATAATAAAGGGAGAAAGTAATGATTCCAATCTTTATGATTAGTAAGAGTAAAAAAATTAATTTAGTTGCGGCCGACATGGGCTATGGTCATCAACGCGCCGCCTATCCTTTGATGGATTTGAGTGGTGGAGAAATAATTACTATTAACAATTACCATGGCATCCCGGCTTGGGAAAAAGAATACTGGGAGAAAAGCTTACGTTCTTATGAAAAATTTTCTCGTTTGAAAAAATTACCTCTAGTTGGCGGTTTAATTTTTGAAATAATGGATGCTTTTCAGAAAATTAAACCACTTTATCCTTTTCGCGACTTATCTCGTCCGACTATACAGCAGTGGTATTTTTACCGATTTATAAAGAAAGGCCTAGGCCTTGATTTGATTGAAAAATTAAATAAAAGCAACCTACCTTTTGTGACCACCTTCTTCGTGGCCGCTTATATGGCCGAATATCATAAATATAAAGGTGATATTTATTGTTTGATTTGTGATACTGACGCTTCTCGCGCTTGGGCCCCACTTGAGCCGGAGAAAAGTCGTATTAAGTTCTTGGTGCCAAGCGAAAAAGTTAAAACAAGATTTTTAATGTACGGCGTCCCCGAAAAAAACATTATTGTCAGTGGTTTTCCTTTGCCAAAAGAGAATGTTGGCGCTAAAAAAGAAATTTTGGTTGATGATTTAAGCAAAAGGCTTAAGAGGTTGGACCGGAACGGTGAACATAAGGCCTATTATCAGGATTTCATTAATAATGAGGTGACGACCGAGTCTTCGGCAATAACTATTACTTTTGCGGTTGGTGGCGCCGGCGCCCAAAAAGAAGTGGGCATTAAAATTATGTCAAAACTATCGACTGGCATTAAATCAGGAAAATTTCATTTAAATTTAGTGGCTGG
Organism: Candidatus Falkowiibacteriota bacterium; assembly: GCA_026396945.1. Lineage (GTDB taxonomy): Bacteria > Patescibacteriota > Patescibacteriia > Patescibacteriales > UBA12465 > JAPLVX01. Next base: position 8,360 of record JAPLVX010000013.1, on the reverse strand, counting down.
CAATCGACCCGAGATTCGTGATTATTTTGTCGCTGAAATTGCTCGGGCCGGTTTAAGCGATTGCGTCGGAGTAAAGGTTGTTTTCGCCCCTGATAAGATAGAATATTTCCGAGAATTTAATATTTGCTTAAGGAATACCGATATTTTATGGACCAAACCTTCGGAGTTATCTTTTTATTGCGCCCTGGGTTTACCTATTATTATCAGTGAACCGGTTGGTTCTCAGGAAGATTTTAATCGCGCTTGGTTATTGGAACTCGGGGCCGGCATTGATAGTTTGCCAGTAGAATGTGTTGATGAATGGTTGCCGGATTGGCTTAACTCCGGACACTTGATACGAGCGGCCGTGGCCGGGTTTCTATATGCTTCTCCTCTTGGGGCCTATAAAATTGAAGCTTTGTTTAATTAATTAAATTTAAAAAACATTATGTCTTGGCTAGTCGCCGCCGTCGTTGCCTATTTCATTTTGGCAGTAGTTAATCTTTTAGATAAGTTTTTGATTGACAATGTTCTTAAAAGCGCCAAGGCCTATGCTTTTATTGTCTGTTTTTTGGGATTGTTGATCTTTGTCGCGGCGCCCTGGTTTCTGGAGTGGCCAGGCTGGGGGCTTTTTTCAATGAATATCTTAATTGGTTTTATTTTTGCTATCGCTCTCTGGCTTTTGTACGAAGCTTTGCAGCGCGGTGAGGCGGCCAGAATTCTGGTTTTTATTGGTGGCACAACCCCAGTTTTTTCTTTACTCTTATCTTATCTTATTTTTCACGAAGTCTATCGGGCAAATCAGTATGGTGGGATCCTGCTTCTTCTATTAGGAGTCTTGGTGATTGCCCTTTTGCCCAGGCATCGAAGTTTCGCTTCTCGAGTATTGTGCCACTTACGTTTAAGCCAAAATCATGGTTCGGGGGGTCTCTGGTTGGCGTTATTTTCCGCGTTGGCCTATTCTCTTTATTTTCTGAGCAGTAAATATTCTTATTCCTTTCAATCTTTTGCTAGTGCCTTTATTTGGAGCCGTTTAGGGGCGGCAATCTTTGTTTCATTTTTTTTGTTGGTTCGCCGCAATCGCCGAGAAATAATTGCCAGTTTTACTTCCGGCCATAGCCAAAAGCGGAACAAAGGTTTGGTATTTTTAAACCAAAGCTTAGGAGCAACTGGTTTTATTTTTCAAAATTATGCAATCTTTCTGGGATCAGTTGCCCTAGTTAATGCTTTGCAGGGGGTACAGTACGCCTTTCTTTTAGTTATTAGCGCCGGCTTGGCCCTCTTAGCTCCCAAACTTTTGCGGGAAACGTTTTCTTGGCCGATTGTACTTCAGAAGACCCTAGCCGTCATTTTAGTCTTCTCCGGTCTCTACTTGTTAGTTAGATAATATTATGAGAAATAAAAAATCCGACGCTTTTATTTTTAAAAAGAAACATGTGACTATTTTTTTGGCTATCATTATTTTTTTGCTTTTATTGTTTTTCTATTTTTTTAAATGGTCTCCGAATGAACCCCTAAAGATCGATTTGCAACATAAGCCGGATTTCTTCGGGGTTACCTTTTCTAAGAAGTTTTGCGCTGAGCTTTCTCTTGATTGGAAGGAAACCTATTTGGCGCTCCTGGATCAATTGCATGTTAAGTATATCCGAATACCGGTTTATTGGGATGAGATTGAAAAGAACGAAGGTCAATTTAATTTCAGTGATTATGATTATCTTCTGAACGAAGGCGAAAAGCGGAATGTTAAATTCATTATCAGTTTAGGGCGACGGGTGCCGCGTTGGCCAGAATGTCACACCCCCTTATGGCTTAGTAAAAAAAGCGATATTGAAGCTCAGCAAGACACCCTGAAGATGTTAGAAGCGGCCGTTAATCATTTTAAATCGCGAACCAATATTGAATATTGGCAAGTAGAGAACGAACCGTTCTTGAGCTCTTTTGGTGTTTGCCCGCCGCTAGACAAGAGTTTCTTGCAACAAGAGTTTGCGCTCGTCCGCTCTTTAGATGGTCGTCAGATTATAATTACCGCCTCGGGGGAGCTAAGTTCTTGGCGTCAAGAAGCAAAAATTGGTGATATTTTTGGGACGACCATATATCGAGTGGTTTATAATAATTGGTTTGGTTTTGTTCGCTACCCGATTCCTAATTTTTTCTATAAATTGAAAGCTAGATTAGCGGGGTTAACGCCAGAACGATTGATGGTGCTAGAATTACAGACCGAGCCCTGGGTGCCAGAAGGGAAAATGATTTATTTGGACGAAAAGACTATTAATAAAACAATGAGCACCCAGCAGTTTAAGGCTAATTTGCAATATACCATTAATCTTGATTTCCGCCAGACCTATCTTTGGGGTGCGGAATGGTGGTATTGGCAAAAAAAATACGGCAACCCGGAATATTGGCAGATCGCCGAAACACTGTTTAAGTAGAAGCCTTGTCTAAATAATAATTATCTCTCTATTATTTTTATTATTTTGTCACTGTAGTTATCAACCCATTCTTTGAAGGCGACTTGTCCGGAAAAAGAAGGGGTTTTTTGTTTGTCTAAGAGAGAAAGGTTAAAATAAATGTTGCTGATTGCCAGTTTAGCTCTCTTAGCATCGGCGGCATTACCACTCTGCTCGAAATGATTTTTAGTTGGCACCATTAATATTGGCTTGCCTAGATAAGCGGCCTCAGCAATAGTTTCAAAACCGGCTGTAGCGGCTAAAGCAGAACAATTGGCTAGCGCCTCTATGAATTTTTTACCACTCAAATAATTTATCTCTAGATTTAACGGCAAAGACAAGTCGCCGAGATTTTTTTTGTCGCCGAAACAGCACACCCGTCGTCCCGGGTTATTCTGGCACCAATGTATTATTTCGGAAAAATATCCGTGATTAAGAACGTAGCTTAAAATAAATCCTTTATCTTGGGGGACTTCTTTTTTAATTACCGTTCTGATAAGCGGCGGTGCAATATAGAGATTCTTTGCCGGGCGGTCTTGTTCATTAGTAAAAGAAAGACCGATTTTTATGGCGCCAGCCGGAGCTGATAAATAATTATACGAGCGCAAGGCAATTCTTTGAAAAAAACTCAATGATTTTATAGGGAAAGAGGGGTGGGTGAAAAAATATTGGTGCCCGAGGCAGAAAAGAGGCCTTTCTTTGTGGTGGCGCCAATACAATCCCGCTAGTGGTTCGTAAAAATTAATTAAGGCATCCGGTTTGATGTCAGCGACCAGATTCTTTATTTTTTTTATTTCCTGTAAATAGCGGGGCGATCTTTTAATAACCGGCCACAGACTTAACCATATATTTATTCCTTGGTTATGCCGATCTTTTCTAAACTTAGGGCTGTGCACAATTTCGAGACGAATATTCGAAAAAGCCTCTTGGAAGAAAGATGGTAAATCATTTATATTTTTCGTGCCGACCACGATGGCCCCGATTTTATGTCCCCGGGCCAAGAGTTTTTCTTTCAAAGTAAGCGCTTGAGTCAAGTGGCCGCGGCCCTCGCCCTGGATGAAGAAGATATATACCATAGGGAGCGGGTAAGGGGAATCGAACCCCTATCCTCAGCTTGGAAGGCTGATATAAGAAACCATTATACGATACCCGCTAAAAATTAAAATTATTTGCTGTTCGGCATTTTGTTGTTCTTCATTAAGTGCAAGAAATAAAAGCTAGATAACATCACTATCGCTAAAATCAAAAACAAATTTTCTAGGCTATAAAATTTAAAGACAATTATCCCTAGAGCCGAGCCGATTAAATATCCCAGGGGAGTACTGGTTCGGAAAAAATCAATATATTCTACATCGGCAACGTCAACAATTCGGAAAAAATAAGATTCCCTCATCGCCTCAATCAGGGAAGCGCCGATACGGCTGAAAAATAAAAGAAAGGCCCAGATCAAAACGTTATTGGATTTGACCCAAAAGAACGACAGGAGAGATATTATTAAAATAGAGAAACCGATTTGAAAGATTTCTTTTTCGCATAATTTTTTGTCAGCGATTATCCCGGCCGGGATTTCAAATAAGATAAATGGCAATAGCATGAAGGCAAAAACTAGGCCTAATTGATCCCAACTTAAGCCTAGATTCTGATGTAAATAAATCGGAATAAAAACTACCGCACTATTAAAGAAGAGATTTAATAGTAAGGACAAACTGAAAACTCCCCTTAAATTACGGTTAGCCCAGATGTTTTTTAAAGTTCGGCGGATGTTTATTTTATGATATTTTACTTTATCTTGCAAGCCTCGACCATGATAAATAAAAATTAGATAGAAAGGGATCAAAACCAAGGCGGCAGCCAAGAAAGGCCAGGAATAATTGCCTCGTTTAATTAAATAACTAGAAAAAAGTGGCGCCAGAATCCAGCCTAGGTTGATAAAGGTAAAATAGATAGTTCTGATTCGTCCGGTCTTAGCATCGCTCGAGAAGCTTTCGATGAAAAAATCCATGTTTATCCAAATCAAGTTAGAACTAATACTCAGAAATAGAAAAGACACAAAAACTGCCAGAGTATTGTCAGCGATACTTAGAGCCAAGAGGGAGGCACCATAAACAGCTAGAACAATTTTTGTCAGGAAATAATTCGTTAATTTCTTGATGAAATTAGGAAAGAAAATTATTACAAAAAAAGTTATTAGGTTAGAGACCACGAAAAAAATACTTACTCCAGTCAGACTAACAAATTGTCCGATGAAGTTGGATTGGATATAAGTCGGGATGGCGGTCGCCAAAGCTAAAATTAAGCCCAGTAGATAAAGAATTTTCAAATTAGCCCCTTTATTGATTTTTTTCAGTTTTTTTACCATGGTTTTTAAAAGCAAGCAAAATTATTGATAAAGCGATTATTATTAAACTTATGATTTGTGGCCAGCGCCAGCTAGCGAGCGTGGGCGTAGAGTCAACTTTGATAAATTCCAAAAAGAAACGTACGGTTGAATAAAGAATCAAGTATAAAACAGTAATTTTAAGGCTAGTTTTCGGCGACAAACCAGCCACCTTAGCCTGGCGTTGTCTTTTTAATATTATAACATGAATAGTTAATAAAATTAAAAAAATCAATAAGTCACCCAGGGATTCATAAAGAAAGGTGGGCTGGAAAAATTTTTGTCCGATATATTCCAAGGGACGGTTAATAATATCAATCGGTATCCCCCAAGGAAGCCTGGTAGGCAGACCAAAAAGTTCTTGATTGAAATAATTGCCCCAACGACCGACTGCTTGCCCCAAGGCTAGACCAGGAACAATTACCGCCGTTAAAATCCAGAAGTTAATTTTTTGCTTAGAAGAAAAAATGGCAACAATTATTAGGCCAGCGATTATTGCCCCATGAATGGCCAGGCCGCCCTGCCAGACCTTCAGTATATCTAAGGGGTTTTGGCTATAATAAGAAAATTCTAAGCCGACTTCATATATTCTCGCCCCGATCAATCCGCCGATAATCAACCAAAAACTTAAATCTAAAATAAGCTCTTTTTTTAATTGATAAAGATTTGCTAATTGACTTGTCACTAATAGGGCCAAGCTAATTGCTAGCACTATAAAGAAGCCATACCAGTAAATATGGAAGTAGCCCCAAGACCATAACATCGCTTGAGGCACAAAAGTATGAAGGAGATTTACCATAAGGTTTAAGAGAAAAAACTTTTTGGTGCGGACGGAGAGACTCGAACTCTCAAGAGTTGCCCCGCTTGGTCCTAAGCCAAGTGCGTCTACCAGTTTCGCCACGTCCGCTTGCTTATTTAAGCCACTTTTATCTTAAAGGATTATTTTTTTAATGTAAAGAATGTGTTATAATTAAAATACAAAAATAAAAATAAATTAAAAATAACATTATTATGCCAAAAAATGAATTTATTAAGTTTTTTTCCGAGTTAAATATTAAAGACGTGCCCCGAGTTGGCGGCAAGAACGCTTCTCTGGGTGAAATGTATGGACATCTGAGTGCCAAAGGTATTAAAATTCCAAATGGTTTTGCCACTACGGCCGCTGCCTATAATTATTTTTTAGAGTCAACCGGCTTAAAGAAAAAAATAAAGGATATCCTCAAAGGTCTTGATACTAAGGATATGAGGGGCTTGGCGGCACGAGGGGCGGCCATTCGAAAAGAAATAATTGCCGCCGAATTTCCGGCTGATTTTTCCCAAGCGATCTCTAAGGCCTATAAACAATTATCTAAAGAAAACAAGGTGGCCAATTTGGATGTGGCGATTCGTTCCAGCGCCACCGCCGAAGATTTGCCGGATGCTTCTTTCGCCGGCCAACAAGAAACTTTCTTAAATGTTGTCGGTAACAAGGAACTTTTATTAGCGGTTAAAAAATGTATCGCCTCTTTATTTACCAATCGGGCTATTTCTTACCGAGTCGACAAGGGCTTTGATCATTTTTCAATTGCTCTATCCGTTGGCGTCCAGAAAATGATTCGCTCCGACCTAGGGTCATCAGGCATAATGTTTACGATTGATACTGAGTCAGGTTTCGCTAATACGGTTCTGATTAATTCAATTTATGGCTTAGGCGAGAATATCGTTCAGGGCCGGGTTAACCCGGATGAATTTTATGTGTTTAAGCCGACGCTAGCCATTATATCGCGCGCCATCGGCGCTAAAAATTTACGAATGGTTTATGATAAAGTGGCTGGCCGTAGTACTGTGAAGAACATAAAAGTTGGCGCTAGTGATCAGGCGAAACAATCAATCACTGACGCTCAAGTCAAACAATTAGCTAAATGGGGTCTGGAAATTGAGAAACATTATAAAAAGCCCATGGATATTGAGTGGGCTTTAGACGGTCGCAATCAAGAACTTTACATTACCCAGGCTCGTCCAGAAACCGTGCAGAGCGTTCGCGATTACAGCGTTTTAGAGAAGTATAAGCTTAGTCGCTCTGGCAAAATAATTGTTAGTGGTCAAAGTGTGGGGGATAGAATTGGCTCTGGTCCAGCTAAACGGATCATGAATTTAAAAGAAATTAACAATTTTAAGTCCGGTGAAGTTCTAGTGACAGATATGACTGACCCGGATTGGGAGCCGATTATGAAAATTGCGGCCGCCATCGTGACTGACAAGGGCGGCCGCACCTGCCACGCGGCCATTGTGTCTCGAGAACTAGGAATTCCTTGTGTTGTCGGTACTAATAATGGTTCGGTAAAAATTAGCTCCAAGCGAATGGTGACCATTAATTGTTCTGATGGCGAAGAGGGCTTTGTTTATGAAGGGAAGGTGCCTTTCAAGGTTATAAAAACTAACCTAAAGGACTTGAAGCAACCAAAAACTAAAATTATGATGAATGTCGCTGAACCGGATTTAGCTTTTGCCGATTCCTTTATTCCTAATAATGGAGTAGGTTTGGCCCGACTCGAGTTTATAATTAATAATTACATTAAAATTCACCCTTTAGCCCTATTGAATTATACCCAGATTAAAGATAGGGCGGTTAAGCAAAAAATTGACCAACTAACGTCTGCCTATAAAGACAAAGCTCAATATTTCGTGGATCGTTTAGTTCAGGGCGTAGCCATAATTACCGCCGCCTTTTATCCCAAAGACGTAATTGTTCGCTTATCAGATTTCAAGACTAACGAATATGCCAATTTAATTGGCGGCACCGAGTATGAGCCGATTGAATCTAATCCCATGATTGGTTGGCGCGGGGCCAGTCGCTACTACTCTAAGAAGTTTTTGCCGGCCTTTGAATTAGAATGCCAGGCCTTAAAAAAAGTTAGGGAGGAATTTGGTTTGAAGAATCTAAAAATTATGATCCCTTTCTGTCGAACGGTTGAGGAGGGTAAAAAAGTTTTAGAAATTATGGCGCGGCATGGTTTAAAACGCGGTCAGAACGGCCTGGAAGTCTATGTTATGGCCGAAATTCCGGCCAATATAATCTTGGCTGATAAATTCTGTCAAATTTTTGACGGTTTTTCCATCGGCTCTAATGATTTGACCCAATTAACCCTAGGGATTGATCGAGATTCTGGCGGGAGTCTAGAGGTGGCTGGCGTTTCTAATGAAAAGAATGCCGCCGTTAAAATTTTAATTAAAAATTTGATCGCCGTGGCTAAAAAATATAAACGAAAGGTTGGTATTTGCGGTCAGGGGCCGAGCGACTTTCCGGATTTCGCGGAATTTTTGGTGGAATGCGGAATTGATAGTATTTCTTTGATTCCCGACACGGTCGTTCCAACTACTTTAGCGATTTTGAAGAAGGAAAAAGAATTAAAACGACAGCGCGGCTTCTTGTCTTTATTCTTCTAGTTTTTAACCCTTTGTATTTAAAAAATACTCCTGATGCCAGGAGTATTTTTTGGTGCTATCTTAATTTAAAAATTATTTTATTCTAAAACTTCTATTTTAGCAATTTTAACTCCGAATTGCATGGCCGCGGC
>JAPLVX010000124.1:14186-14638 GCA_026396945.1 Candidatus Falkowiibacteriota bacterium | reverse complement strand
GATATTTAGTCAATTTTGCTTTTCGTCTCTTCGGTCGAAACCGCCCGCGGCCTAATTTGCAAACGCAAATCAATCAGCAATTAGTTTATGCGCTCGCGCCTAATAAGATCCCGAACAAAGATCAGTTTAAATATTTAAAAAAATTCCTAAACCCCAGGGAAAATTTGATTATTAAGATTTGCGCCTTGGTCAATTTGGCCAACCTTATATTTTTAGGAATTCGTTTTTATCAAAATCATTTGCAGTTGAGTCCGGTCCGCGGCGGTGATTATATTGAAGGGATAGCCGGTTACCCCAAAACTATTAACCCTTTGTATGCGCTTAGCCGCGATGTCGACAGCGATCTCGCCTACCTAATCTATTCTCGTTTATTTACCTATGATAAACAAGGGCAGATCAAACCGGATTTGGTAGACAAAGTGGAGATAAGTCCGGACGGCAAAGAATATATT
>JAPLVX010000124.1:10960-14128 GCA_026396945.1 Candidatus Falkowiibacteriota bacterium | reverse complement strand
TTCATTTAAAAAATAATGTTAAGTGGCATAACGGAGAGAAATTAACAGCTGACGATGTTATTTTTACCGTTAGCTTGATTCAAGATCCTGATTATCGGTCACCGCTGCGGAATAGTTTCGATGGCGTGAATGTCGATAAAGTCGATGATTTAACAGTGAAGTTTATTTTGCCCCAAGCTTACGCCGCTTTTACTGATTTGTTAACTTTTGGTATTTTACCCCAAAGTTTATGGTCCAATATCACCGCCTCCGGGGCGTCTCTATCTGAGCTTAATTTAAAGCCAGTCGGTTCCGGCCCTTATCAATTCAAATCATTGGTAAAAAATAAAAACGGTGAAATTAAAGAATATCATTTAACCCTTAATAATAATTATTATGGCGTTAAACCGTATATAAAAAATATTATTTTTAAATTTTTTCCGGATCCGGCGGAATCAGTGGCCGCTTTTAATGACGGCCAAATCGATGGCCTTAGTTATTTGCCTTTAGAACAAAGAAAAGATTTGTTAGCCCAAAATTCTTTAGTTTTTCATGAATTAGGCCGGCATGAGTACTACAAAAAAGCTTTGGAAGATGAAAAAGTCCGCCAAGCCTTAGCCCTGGCCATCAATAAGGAAGCGATTATTAAAAATGTTTTAAACAATTCCGCCTGGCTGGCCACCGGTCCGATTTTACCCTCCAGTCCTTACTATGATGCGCAAGTCACTACTTATAATTATGATCCCGCCACCGCCGCCAATTTATTAAAAGACGCTTTGACTTCGACAATTACCAAGGGAACGGGCAAAAAGAAACAGATAGTAAAAACCGAAGTCGGGACCCTTGAATTGACCTTGACCGTTGTCGCGACCGAAGAAAATCTGGCAGTGGCCAACCAAATTAAAGCTGATTGGGAAAAGATTGGCGTTAAAGTTTCTCTTAGCCAAGTTCCCGTCGAACAAGTCAGCGATGATATTATTCACTCCAAAAATTATCAAGCTCTATTATATGGGGAAGAAGTCGGCGCCGACCCGGATTTGTATGCTTTTTGGCATTCTTCTCAGGCCGGTGACAAAGGCCTGAATCTAGCTAACTATAATAATCCCGCCGTTGATAAACTTTTAGCCAGCGGGCGCGTCTCTTTAAACTTCACTGATCGTTTCGCGATCTATAAAAAATTTCAAGAATTAGTGACCGCTGATGCGCCGGCAATTTTCTTATATGAGCCGAGTTACACTTACGTGCAAACCAAAAAGATCAAAGGCTTTAGCGGCCTCAATATTATTGAGCCGGCCGATCGCTTCGCTTCGCTTAGCGACTGGTATTTAAAAACAACTAAGAAACTAGTTTGGTAATATTACCAACTTATTATATTTATAAAATATTTGACCCCTAAATTTAAAAAGGCAAATATTTTAAAAATTTTTACTTCTTACAATAAATAAATTTAATTAAAAGAATTTTTGTTTAGTCTTAGTTTTTAACTAGGAGTCTATTTTCAAATTCTATTTTTTCTCATGATTAACAAAAACATAAACTATCAGGGCCGAAAACCATTTTCGGTTTATAAGCCCAAACCAACCGGTTTTTCTAAAACCGGGGGTTTAGCGAGCGATGACCAAAGGTTGCCGGAACCCCTGAAGAAAACAGAACCCTATCGCTTTAAGAACGCGGTTTCGACCAAAGAGACTACGTCTAGGGAAGCGACTCTTAAAGAAACTTCTTTTAAAAACGATAGCCCGCGTCCCTATTATCAAAGTCCGGACGGGAAACTCCGAATAATTTTTTTGGGCGGTTTAGAGGAAGTTGGTCGTAACATGTCGCTCATCGAATATAATAAAGAAATAATTATTATTGATATGGGTCTGCAGTTTCCGGAAGAGGACATGCCCGGCATTGATTATATCATCCCTAATGTTTCTTATTTGAAAGACAAAAAAGACTGGATTAAGGGGGTTATAATTTCCCACGGTCATTATGACCATATCGGCGGCATCCCCCATATTATGGGGGAGATTGGTAATCCGCCAATGTTTATGGGCAAGATGACCGCCGGTTTAGTTCGCAAGCGCCACCAAGAATATAAAACGGCCCCGGTTCTGAAGATAAAAGAAATTGATGAAAACTTTAAAGTTAAATTAGGCGCTAGCTTTAATTTAGAATTTTTACGCGTTAACCATTCTATCCCCGATTGCTTCGCCACGATTATTCATACCCCCTTTGGCACCCTAGTTCATACTGGTGATTTCAAAATTGATTTTACCCCGGTTAATGATAAGCCGGCCGATTTGAATCGGATGGCCCAACTGGGCGCCCAGGGTATTCGTTTGCTCATGTCGGACTCAACTGATGCCACTCACCCCGGTTACCAAGTTTCCGAATCGTATATCGGCGAAGAGATGGGCAAAATATTCGAAAAAATTGAAGGCCGGATAATTATTGGTACTTTCGCCTCTCAATTAAGCCGCGTCCAGAAGATTTTTGATTTAGCCGCTCATTTCGGGCGTCGGGTTAATCTTCAAGGCCGAAGTATGAATTCTAATGTTGAGGTTGCGCATGAAATCGGCTATCTGAAATTTAATCCAAAAATTATTGTTGATGATCGAGAAGTCAATCGCTTGCCGGATAATAAAGTTATTATTATTGGTACCGGAGCCCAAGGTGAAAGCAATGCTTTCTTAAGCCGCGTCGTAACCGGCGAACATCGAACGATTAGTCTCAAGCATGGAGATACGGTTTTATTTTCTTCTTCGGTTATTCCCGGCAATGAACGCAGTATCCAAAATTTAATGGATCAAGTCGTTCGTCAGGGCGCGAAAATTATTCATTATAAAATGTTAGATATTCATGCCGGCGGCCACGCCAAGCAAGAAGATTTAAAGTTGGCGATGCGTTTGTTCAAGCCGGAATTCTTTATGCCGATTGAAGCTAACCATTATATGTTGCGCGCGCACGCCGATCTAGCTGAACAAGTCGGAATTCCTAAAGAAAAAATCTTTGTCGCTGATAATGGGCAAGTAGTAGAATTTAAAATGCTTAATAATAAAGTCGTCGGGGCCTTAACCAAAGAGAAGGTTATTACGGATTATGTCTTTGTTGACGGACTAGGCGTGGGTGATGTTTCTGATATTGTGCTGCGCGATCGTTTAATGATGGCGGAAGACGGCATGATTGTCGTCATCGCTACGA
>JAPLVX010000124.1:8504-10917 GCA_026396945.1 Candidatus Falkowiibacteriota bacterium | reverse complement strand
GCGGCTTTGTTTACATGAAGGAGAACCGAGATTTGATTGAGAAGACGAGAATGCGGGTGAAGAAGATTGTTAAAGATAAGAACCCAATGACCCCGGCCGATGATGATTATATAAAGAATAAGATCAGAAATGATATTGGTCAGTTCTTATTTAACGCTACTAAGAGGCGACCGATGGTTTTGCCGGTGGTTATTAAGGTATAATATTTAATATTAGCTAAAAATACAGGAAATCCTTGATTATAAGGATTTTTTGTTTATTATTAGTTATAAGTGGATAAAGGACTTGACTTTTTTTAAATGGTGTGGTATTATATAAAATCGTTCATTTTATATCTTAATATTTACCAAAAAAATAAAATCCCATGCCATGAAAACCAAGAACAAAACCGACAGTCCCAAAAAGTTTGGGAGTGCCTGGAGTCGTTTCCTCCAGAGTTTCAGGGATGCCCCTAGTATGCCTGAACAGTTCGGAAGCGAATACAATCGCCTCCTCCAGATTTTTAAGGACACCGATCCTTATTCAATCGCTGAAAAAGAATGTCTTAAGGACATCATTTATCTGCTGGTTGAAAGACCGGAAATCCTTTACACGTCATGGGTAGATACCCCGACATATCTGAAGGAACACTACCCATTGGTGTTTGCCTTTCATCTGGCCAACCAGATGAACAAACTGGCCGATTCCATCGCCACCCAACCCACCGTAGCCATGAACGCTGATACTAAGTTCAGAAAAGTTCTTTTTGACATCAGCGAACTGAAAGGTCGGGCAAGGATGGTTTGTTCAAATTTTATGGCCGTCCCTAGCCTAAACAGGGAGATTCTTTAAAATGCCAGTCAGAATGCTACCAGTTCGAACAAAAAAGCCCAACGTATGATACAACATAACTGTATAATACGGCGGGCTTTTTTCTTAATTTCTTCACCTTGACTTTTTCTTTTCCCCGTGCTATTATATTAGGGAAATTAGGCTATTTTTTATAAACTAAGAACTTTTTAATTTATTACAATTTGGTAAATTAAAATTGTGAAAATTATGAATTTTGCAGAGAAATCTATGGATAACAAAATTATAAAACCAGTGGAAACTGGTAGCGTCGAGACCCTTACTGAAACCGCACCAACCGAGGAAGAAAAGAATTTAATGGAGGAAGCTAAAGTTATTTTGGCTGGTGAAGATAGGGTTGCCAAACAAACTGAGGTTTTGCAAGATATCGAAAATCTAAAATCTTCTGATGAAACCAGCCCGGAAAAAATAAAAGAAGCTGGCCGAGAAAGATTAAGAGGCTATGTTAACCAAGCTCTTGATATTTTGATTGATGATGTACAGAAGCAATACGAAGCTAAAGGTGAACCTGGTTTTTTTGCCAAAGTTATCGGGCTTAACACTAAACAAGAAATGAGTGGTTGTTTAAATACTTTGATTGGTCTTAAAACTAAATTTGGGGATTCAGCGGTAGCCGCTTTCGATTCGATAACTTAATTGCAACTGCTCAATATGCTAGTAGGGAAGCTAAGGCGACCGTTAAAGGCATTGAAAGCCAATATAAGGCAGAAGACTTAGATAACTTATTAACCGCTGGCGAAAAAAAAGTTATGGGTTTGGCCGAAAAACATTTAGGGATGGGTAATAGCCCAGCAAATCCTGGATAAGCCAGTAAATCTCGGATAAGATAGTTTTAAATAATTAAATACTCACCTTTAATATATCTTTTAGTTCGTAGGTGGCCGCTTCCGTTTTAAACGAAGCGGCCACTGAGGTGGCTAAAAGGCCTTTCTGGAGGAAGAAAGGTTAAGTCTAATTTTTTTATTATCAGAAGAATTAGATGAAACATAAAAATATGTCAGATGATCAAAACCAAGCCGATGATTTTTCTAAATTATTAGAAAAAGATGATATTAAGATCCCGCAAGTCGGAGACGTTATTAAAGGCCGAGTTGTTTCCGCCTCTAAAGCTGAAGTTAAACTGGATATTAATGGCGTTCTGATGGGGGTTGTCCGAGGTCCAGAGCTTTATGCTGAAGCCGAAGAATTCGCGAATTTAAAAATTGGCGACGAAATCGAAGCGGCCGTAATCGAAGAAGAAAACGAGAAGGGAGAACTCGAATTATCTTTTCGTCAAGTCGGTCAAGAAAAAGCTTGGGATAATTTACGCCAAGCCGCTAAAGATAAAAGTATTATCAAGGTCAAAGTTATTGATGCTAATAAAGGTGGCTTGCTCGCCCGTTATTGTCAGATTAACGGTTTTTTGCCGGTTTCCCAATTAGCCCCGGAAAACTATCCACGGATTTCTGGCGGAGATAAAAGCAAAATTCTAGAGAAATTGAAATCTTTCGTCGGCCAAGAACTAGAAGTTAACGTGATGAATTTGAATATGGAAGAAGATAAAGTTATTTTTAGCGAAAAAGAT
>JAPLVX010000124.1:0-8495 GCA_026396945.1 Candidatus Falkowiibacteriota bacterium | reverse complement strand
CGAAAAAGATGTCTGGAATAAGAAACAAAAGCCGGCCCTCGATAAATATAAAGTCGGGCAAGTGGTTGATGGCAAGATTACCGCGATTACTAATTTCGGGGTTTTTATTTCTTTTGACGAAAATATTGAGGGCTTAATCCATATTTCCGAATTAGCTTGGCAGAGAATCGATTCGCCCAATGAATTATATCGGATCGGTGACAAAATAAAAGCCGAAGTGGTTGGAATTGATGGCGCTAAAATATTTTTAAGCGCCAAGAAATTATTGCAGGATCCTTGGCAGGAAGCGAGCAAAAAATACAAGGTTGGCCAAGTAGTTAAGGGGACAATCTTGAAAGTTAATCCTTTTGGTTTATTTGTTAAACTAGACGAGGAAATCCATGGCTTGGCGCATATCAGTCAATTAAATCTAGAACCGAAGAAAAAAATTACCGAATTATTTAATACCGGCGAGATGATCGATTTTGAAATTGTTAATATCTCCATTGCTGATCATCGCCTCGGTTTAAAGTTAGCGAACGGCAAATCTAAAGCAGCGCAAAATGTCGTTGAAGCAGCGGAAGATAATACTAAAACCGAGCTCGCGAAAACAGATAAAACTAATGAGCCGAATGAGCCGAATGAGCCGAAGGCTGACGCTAAGGCGGTGACTGAATCTAAATCTAAAACTGAACCGGAAGTCAAAAAAGAAAGTAAAAAGAAGAAAACAGACACCGAGCTCAAAGAAGACGAGACCAGTGCCGTTGAGAAAGTCGACAAGAAAAAAGCAAAAACTATCAAGAAGAAAGAATAGTTTAATCCAAATTGCTAAAAGCTAATTATAATTATATAATAAGAGAGCCTTATTATACGTTTTATGAAGAATTTAATAAAAAATTTCTTAATATTTTTTCTAGTTTTTCTAGTTATCGCCGCTATTTTTAGCGCCTTATCTAAGCCTAGCCAAGCAGTGGCTACGGTTGGCTTGGAAACCATGATCCAACAGATTAATGATGGTAAAATTTCGGAAATAAATATTAATACTAACAAATTAGATATTACTCTCAAGGCCGGCCAGAAGGAAATTGTTAAAAAAGAAAGCACGGAATCCTTTTCGACTTTACTGAATAACTTTAAAGTTGACCCCGCCAAAACGGCGACTATTAAAATTAATGTCAATGAGAATTCCGGTTGGGATTATTGGCTAACTTTGATGTTACCAATTTTGATTCCTTTTCTTTTGATCATCGGCTTCATGATTTTTACCATGCGCGGTTTGCAGGGAGTCAATAACCGGGCGATGAGCTTCGGCCAATCAAATGCCAAAGAAGCAAACCCCGAGCAAAGAGATAAAGTTAGTTTCAAAGATGTGGCCGGGGCCAAAGAAGCTAAAGAAGAGTTGAAAGAAGTCGTTGAGTTTTTGAAATTTCCTAAGAAATTTCATGAATTAGGAGCACGGATTCCACGTGGGGTTTTGCTTTTAGGCGCCCCGGGCACCGGGAAAACTTTATTATCACGCAGTGTGGCCGGTGAAGCTAATGTCCCCTTTTTTCATATTTCCGGCTCGGAATTTGTGGAGATGTTCGTGGGGGTTGGCGCTTCCCGGGTCCGCTCGCTATTTCAAAAAGCCAAGAAGAACTCGCCTTGCATTGTGTTTATTGATGAAATTGATGCGGTTGGACGTCGGCGGGGCGCTGGGCTCGGTGGTTCACACGACGAACGAGAACAAACTCTGAACCAAATTTTAGTGGAGATGGATGGCTTCGAGCCGACCAACAACGTGATCGTGATTGCCGCGACCAATCGTCCAGACGTTTTGGATCCGGCCCTACTTCGCCCCGGTCGTTTTGATCGCCAGGTCATAATCGACTTGCCGGACATTAAAGATCGGGAAGAAATTTTGCAGGTTCATTCTCGTAAAAAACCTTTGGCCAAAGATGTGGAGTTGCGTAAAATTGCCCAGCGTACGCCCGGTTTCTCCGGGGCTGATTTGGCTAACCTTTTAAATGAGGCGGCCATTCTAGCGGCGCGGCAGAATAAAAAAATTATTGATAATAGTGAGTTATTCGAGGCAATTGAGAAAGTCATGATCGGCCCGGAAAGACGAAGCCGAATTATTACTGATAAAGAAAAGAAAATCACTGCCTACCATGAAGCTGGGCATGCTTTAGTTGCTCATTTTTTGCCCGATACTGACCCGGTTCATAAAATCTCGATTATTGCCCGCGGCCAAGCCGGCGGCTATACTTTAAAAGTTCCGACCGAAGATCGCCACATGCATCCCAAGTCAGAATTCATCCAAGAAATTGCGGTTTTGCTCGCCGGGCATTTAACGGAAAAAGAAATTTTTGGTGAAGTTACGACCGGAGCCACTTCTGATTTACGGCGCGCGACCGCTATGGCGCGATCGCTGGTGACCGACTTCGGTATGAGCGATCATTTGGGCCCGCGAACTTATGGCGAAAAAGAAGAAATGATTTTTTTGGGCCGGGAAATTCACGAGCAGAGAGATTATAGCGAAAAAGTAGCCGAGAGAATTGACGAAGAAATTACTGATTTCATCAAGCAGGGGTCAGCGCGGGCACAAACAATTATTGCTGAGCATAAAGTTGAGTTAGAAAAAATTGTGACCGCCTTACTGGAAAAAGAAACTTTAGAAAAAGAAGAGTTTGAAAATTTGGTTGGTCCTAAGCCTAAAGTCTAAGGCCTGGCCCGAAGCCTAGAGCCTGATTAATCGGGCCGAAACCTCGGTTAGAAGCTAAATAATAATTGACTAATATCAGTTTTGAGATATACTGAAAATAGCTAATTAATGTCATTTTTAACAGTTTTAAATAAATATAAAGTAATAAAATATAAAGTAATATGCCTAATCCTAAAAAGCAAAAAACTCACGCCGCTACTCATAAGGGTCGCGCTCACTTAGCCTTAAAAAAAATAGTTTTAAATAAATGTCCGAAATGCGGATCAGCCAAAAAACCTCACACCGTTTGCATGTTCTGCGGCAATTATAAAGGTCAAGCGGTTGTTAAAGTTAAAACTAAAAAAATTACTAAAACTAAAAAATAATAAATGCAAAAGCCAAAATAATTCTTGGCTTTTGCTTTAGCTCTTTTATGTCAAATCGCCACTTAGCCCGTACGCTTGCCCTCCAGACTATGTTTGCCTGGGATTTTAATGGTAAAAAATTTGCCAATTTAGAAAAACTGATTGCTAATAATTTTGAGAATTTTGCTCCTAATTTCAACGATGATGGTTTCGTTGGCGAGCTCGTCTACGGTACCGTAAAAAATTATCCCGAGATTGATAAGTATATTTGCAAGTATGCGACCGAATGGCCGCTGGAACAAATTACTATTTTAGACCGCAACGTTTTACGTTTGGGAATTTTTGAATTACTTTATACTAAAACGCCGCCGCTCGTCGCTATTAATGAGGCGATTGAGGTCGCCAAAAGTTTTGGCAGTGATTCCTCAGGTAAATTTGTTAACGGTGTCCTCGGCGCTCTATACAATGATCTGCCGGAAGAACGAAAGGCTAGCGGCAAAAAAGACAAAATTGAACCTAAGGAGAAAAAGGAAATTAGTCTTGAGCCACCCGCTGAAGCAAAAGTTTAGAATTTTTCTATGAACAGCTTAGTTAAATTACAAAAAAATTTAGGCCTAGAGTTTAAAGACAAAAAATTGTTGCGCCAAGCCTTGGTACATCGATCTTATTTAAATGAACATCCTGATTTCGAGACCGGCCATAATGAACGCTTGGAATTTCTCGGTGACGCCGTTTTAGAAATTATTGTCACTGAATATTTGTATTTGAATTTTTCCGATACCCCGGAAGGCGATTTAACTAATTGGCGAGCCGCCTTGGTTAATGCCAAAATGCTCTATTCGGTAGCGGCCGATCTGGATGTTGAAAGTAATTTATATTTATCCAAAGGCGAAGCGAAAGATAAAAACAAAAAATCTCGCCATTATATTTTGGCGAATGCGATTGAGGCGATCATTGGAGCGATTTATCTAGATCAAGGATTCCCTGCTGCCAAAAAATTTATCACCGCTAAAATTATTTCCCACTTAGACAAAATTTTAAAAAATAAATCATACTTAGATCCGAAATCACGTTTTCAGGAACGAGCGCAAGAAGAAGCGGGCATCACGCCGCATTATGAGATTATAAAGGAAGAAGGGCCGGACCACGCCAAGGATTTTACCGTCGGTCTTTACCTCGATACCAAAATGATTACCACTGGCGAGGGTTCATCCAAACAAGAAGCCCAAGTGCAAGCGGCGGCCAAAGGTTTAAAGAAAATGAATTGGTAAATAGCTAATCAAGGACTTTCAAATGAATTGCCAATTAATTAGCGTCCAAGTTCCCAAGTTTATAAATATTTATAACTTTATAAATTAGACTTATTTATATGTTAGACATTAAAAAACTTTTACAAATTGCGGCCACTAAAAGCGCCTCGGACTTGCATTTAGTGGTCAGTCTACCGCCGATTTTTCGGATTGACGGTGAACTCTTTAGTCTCGATGAGATTTTAAAGAAAAAAGATTTTGGTGATGTTATTACCGAGAAAGAGTTACAAGAAGCAATCAGTTTGATTCTAACGCCGGAACAAAAAACTAAATTTTTTGTCGATCGCGACCTGGATATCGGCTATGCTTTAAATGATTTGCGCTTCCGAATCAACCTGTCTTATGAAAAAGATAATATGAAACTGGTGGCGCGGGTAATTACTGAAGAACAGCCGACCTTGGAACAAATCGGCATGCCTAAAATTGTTTACGAACTATTAAATCAGCCTCAGGGCTTGGTTCTTTTAACCGGTCCGACCGGTTGCGGTAAATCGACTACTTTGGCCGCGATGATAAATTATATTAATAATAACCGCAGTTGTAATATTGTCACCTTTGAAGATCCGATTGAATTTTTATTTAAATCAAACAAGAGCGTTATTACCCAGCGACAATTAGGCTCCGACATGATCTCTTTCGCCAAAGGCTTAAAATATGTTTTGCGCCAGGATCCGAATGTAATTATGGTGGGCGAGATGAGAGATTTGGAAACGATTGCCGCCGCGATTACAATTGCCGAAACCGGACACTTGGTTTTGGCTACTCTCCATACCTATAATGCCGCCCAAACCGTTGATCGGATTATTGATATTTTTCCGCCCCATCAACAGAATCAAGTACGCGCCCAATTGTCCATGATCTTGTCCGGGGTAATTTCCCAGAGATTACTCCCCAAGGTCGGCGGCGGCCGAATTGCCGCTCGAGAAATTATGATTAGAAACTCGGCCGTGTCCAATTTAATTAGAGAGAATAAGATTGCCCAACTAAAATCAGTTCTCCAGACTAGCGGCGCCGACGGCATGGTTACGCTTGATAAGCATATTAAAGAGTTATATAACAAGGGTTTAATTACCCAGGAAGTGGCCCTTGGTCAGATGGAAAATCCGAATGAACTAGAATAGATTTCGCTCAGATTTTAAGGCTTGAAAATCATTTGAAACCCCCTAATTCTCGGGGGTTTTCTGGCTCTTGACACAATTTTTAAATAGTATATAATTATTAGCAGTTTGAAATAAACTAAAAAAGAATAAAATATGTATAAATATCTAATAAGATCCAAACTAAAGCGGTTATAAAATAATTGTTATTTTTCGATTATTTTGAGACCGCCACCCGCGGTTTTTTTGGACCTTAAGAGATGTTTGAAGCCTGAAGAAGTTCTTCAAAGAAATTCCCCAAAGAAGTTACCCGAAGAAGTTACCCGACAGTTAAACTTAACTAAACTAAATTAAATAGCCAAGTTTTGCCCGTTAAGAAATTAGCGCGCAGAAAAAACTATTTAATTGAACTTTAACAATTAAATATGAATTAATTTAGTTTGACCGACAAAATTAATTCAAAAAGTAGAAAAACAAAATTTTATTTTATTATTCATTTATTTGCAATTTCTGAATAATAAAATTATGGATATCTAATTTGCTAGATAGCACATTTTTTACAAACGAAAGTTTGAAAACAAAAGTGTGGGAAAATCTCAATAAGAGTATATGGTGGATGCCTAGACATAAAAAGACGATGAAGGACGTAGCAGCCTGCGATAAGCTTCGGTGAGGTGGCAAGCAACCTTTGACCCGGAGATGTCCGAATGGGGAAACCCGTCCTGATGAAGTCAGGATGACCCGCTTTTAGCGGGTGGAAGACCCGGTGAACTGAAACATCTTAGTAGCCGGAGGAAAATAAAAAAAGCCGTCAATCGACGGAATATTCCCTAAGTAGTGGCGAGCGAAAGGGGAACAGCCTAAACCTGAAAAACTGCGGATCAAATTTAGTTTACTAAGCTTGATCTAGAAGGTTCTATGACCACATGTTTTTTAGGGGTTGCGAGAGAGTTGCGTTTGTCTCATAGATAAGACAAGGTCAAGTAAAAAATTATAATTTTTAATTGAAGCGAACTGGAAAGTTCGGCCAGAGAGGGTGATAGCCCCGTAAATAAAAAAAATTATAACTTGGCGGTGACTGATCTCAAGTAATGCGGGACTCGAGAAATCCCGTAGGAAGCAGGGTCGACTATGACCCAAGGCTAAATACTTTTTATGATCGATAGTGAACAAGTACCGTGAGGGAAAGGTGAAAAGCATCCCGTTGAGGGAGGTGAAATAGTACCTGAAACCGTATACTTACAAAGAGTCGGAGCCTTAGTTTACTAGGGTGACGGCGTGCCTATTGAAGAATGAGCCAACGAGTTTGTTCTATGTGGCTGACATAATCGCCGTTTGGCGAGCATGTATAGTGAAAGCGAGGGTTAATAGCCCGTATTGTGCTTCACTTTGATGCATTAGTTTTCTAGTGCGTTGAAGTGAAGTACACGTCGCATGGACAAGACCCGAAGCCGGGTGATCTAACCATGGCCAGGTTGAACTCTGTCGAAAGACAGAGGGAGGACCGAACCCGTAAGTTGTGCAACACTTTGGGATGAGCGGTGGTTAGCGCAGAAATTGTAATCGAACTCGGCAATAGCTGGTTCTCCTCGAAATAGCGCTTACTGCAGGGGGTAGAGCACTGGATGAGGGCGGGTCGCAAGATACCGTCTTCAATCAAACTCCGAATACTTGCAGGTGTAATCCGGGAGTCAGACAGCGGGGGCTAAGCTCCGTTGTCAAAAGGGAAACAGCCCAGACCGCAATTTAAGGTCCCTAAATATATACTAAGTGTCAAAGGTGGTGTTGCGACAATGACAATTAGGAGGTTGGCTTAGAAGCAGCCATCCTTTAAAGATAGCGTAATAGCTCACTAATCAAGTTGTTTCGCGCCGAAAATTTATCGGGGCTAAGTATATTACCGAAGATGCGGGTTTATAAATTAATTTTTATGAGCGGTAGAGGAGCATTCTGTTCAGCGTCGAAGTCGCGTCGCGAGGCGCGGTGGAGCGGACAGAAGAGAGAATGTTGGCATGAGTAGCAAAAAGGCGTGTGAAAATCACGCCCACCGACCCGTGTAGTGCGGGTGCAACCGATGGATGAGCTGGTTAATATTCCAGCACTACTGTATTTTTCCGATGGAGGGACACAGTTCTAAAGTTTAAGCGTTTTATGATATAACGTTGCTTGCTCTAAGAGATGGCTCAGGTAAATCCGGGCCGCTAATTTCAAGGAGTTGGCAGAAGATGAAGCCGCAAGGTGGAATCAATTTAAGTGGCAGAATTGTCCAGAAAAACTTCTAGGGCTAAGGATACAGTAATCGTACCGTAAACCGACACAGGTAGGTGAGGCGAGAAGCCTCAGGTGTATGAGAGAACCCTCGTTAAGGAACTCGGCAAAACAGCGACCGTAATTTCGAGATAAGGTCTGCCCGCGCAAGCGGGCCGCAGCTAAAGAGCTCAAGGGACTGTTTATCAAAAACACAGCTCTCTGCTAACTCGCAAGAGGATGTATAGAGGGTGATGCCTGGCCAGTGTCCGAACGTTAAGAGGAGAGGTTAGCCGCAAGGCGAAGCTTTGAATCCAAGCGCTAACGGTCCTAAGGTAGCGAAATTCCTTGTCGGGTAAGTTCCGACCTGCACGAATGGCTTAACCACTTGAGCACTGTCTCAACGAGGGACTCAGTGAAATTGCAAGACGAGTAAAGATGCTCGTTAACCATAGTCGGACGAAAAGACCCCGTGAAGCTTTACTACAGCTTGATATTGAGTTAGGGATATGCATGTTCAGTATAGGTGGGAGCCTTCGGGCGCCAGTGAGATACCACCCTTGTATGTTTTTAATTCTCACCTCGAGATTTCGAGGGACAGTGTCTGGTGGGTAGTTTGTCTGGGGCGGATGCCTCCCAAAAGGTAACGGAGGCGTTTACAAAGGTTGGCTATCCCGGAATGGAAACCCGGGAGATAGTGTAAAGGCACAAGCCAGCTTTACTGCGAGACTTACCAGTCGAGCAGTCGCGAAAGCGGAACTTAGTGATCCGACCATTCAATATAGGATGGTGGAAGCTCATCGGATAAAAGCTA
>JAPLVX010000044.1 GCA_026396945.1 Candidatus Falkowiibacteriota bacterium | reverse complement strand
AATCGTTCCGGAGTAGATGATTGGGAAGGCATCCCCGTTCTATCGGCCTGTTTTATTCCGACCGAACAATTTGAACAGGGAGATTCAGCGGTCGCTGAACTGATTGCCGAAGGAGCAATCTGCTGGAAGCCGAAAGCCGAGTTTGAAGAACTCAAAAAAAGGATGACCACCTAAAAGCTAAAGCCGATAGTGGATGCTTAAAAGCGGAGTATGATTAAGTGAAAACGTAATTAAGTAATTACCCGGGTGTCTCAAATGACACCCTTTTTTATTAATAAAATAAAAAAACCCAACTATTTATTAATTTAAAGTTAGGTTTAGGGAGCGAAAATTTTCTGGGTAGTAAAGTAACTGGCAATTGACAATAAAACCGTCAGAATCAATTGGGCTAGCAATGGGGCCAGGTGCCCGTATTTTACCAAGACATACAGCGAGCCAGTATTAAGAGCGAGGAATAAAATGGCGACGCCAAAATATAAAGAAAGCTGTTTGGGGATGGCCTGGGCGTTTTTATTTCTAAAAGTCCAGAATTTTTGGATGGTAAAATTAGCCAGCCAATTTAAAACATAGGCAATTATGGACGAGAACAAATACCAGAGACCGACATATTTAGTCAGAGTATAGAAAGTCAAATAAAATAAAGACACTCCGACTACTCCGCCCTGGCAAAATCTTACAATTTTAAAGAATTGTTGTTTTGTTAGCAATTAACCCCCTTTTTTAAAATTGGTTTATTTAATAAACTTATTTTTTGATATTATCAAAGAGAACCCCGTGAGTCAACTGGTTGTCGCAGGCCGCACACTTCATTGACCCCCAGACCCGATTCAGGCTATAATTATAAGAGTTAATATCTCCCAAATCTTTATATGAATCGTAAATTCATTCTCTTTATTATTTTGCTGGCGGCTATTTTCTTTGTTTCGCCCGCCAAAGCTCATCGCCCGCGCTTAGTTTATAAGCAAGTTTTAAGTCAGGACCAGCCGGCCGTAATCAAAGACCCGAATATTTCCCAAGCTTTTTACGGCGAGCTAAAGGGCCAGGCTGATTATTATCAGCTTGATTTAAAGACTCCTTTAAATTTTTATTTTGGTCTATTATCGCCGGTCATTAAACTTGATCATCAAGACTTCTCCGCCGAAATAATTACTAATAATGTTGATAGTCTTAATAGCAGTTTCTTTACGCTGGAAAATCCTGGCGTTCTTTGGGATCCGTATTTTGAAAAGTTTGCCGGAGACAAATATTATAAAGGACCGGAGGCGACCGTCCCCTTGCCCGCCGGGTCATATTTAATAAGGATAACTAATCCCGACAATCAGGGGAAATATACTTTATTTATTGGTAAACAAGAATCTTTTCCGCCCAGCGAGATTATTAACACTTTGCTGGAACTCCCGACCCTGAAAAGAGATTTCTTCGCTGCTCCAGTCTTCTCGGCCTACTTTAATTTGATCGGTTTATTCTCGGCGATTTTCCTGGCCGCTTTTATTATCTTAATTTTATTAATTAAAAAACTTTTTTTAAAACGAGTAAATAAAAATATAAATAAAAATTTATGAAATCTAATAAACAAAGTTTGGTCCGAGGCATAAAAAGTCAAAAAATCGGGCGGGTTTTCATCCTACTGTCAATTTTCTTGGCCTTATTCATTTTGCTTTTATTCGCCGGAGGCTTGAAATTGTCTAATCGCTTAGCCACCCCGAAGCCAAAAGTATTTATTGCTTCCGGTAATTCGGAATGGGCGCCGATCTCGTATCAAAGTAGCGGTAAACTTATGGGTATCGGCGTTGATCTTGTTACTAAGATTTTTTCGGACTTGGGCCTAAAGATAAACGTTCAATATATGGGGACCTGGGATGAGTTACAAGCTAAAGCCAAAACCGGGGAAGTCGATGTTTTGGTCGGAACTTATAAGAGTCCGGAACAATTAGATTATTTGGGTTATACCTCCGTTCCTTATGCCAGTTCTTCCATCGCCTTATTTATTAAGAAAGACAAGAAATTCAGTTATCGAGATTGGAATAGTTTACTTAGGAAAAAAGGCGTCGGTGTGATTGGCGCTAGTTATGGCGAAGAGTTTAATGATTTTATTAAAACTAATAATTTAAGCTTGGCCCAGGCGACCAGTTCACGATCGGCCTTTTATTCAGTGAGCGAGGGCAAGGCGGATTATTTTATCTTTTATCGGGACGCCGGCGAGAAAGCCTTATTGAGTAATAAACCCCTGTCGTTAAAAATTACCACCGTGCCCGAATTTATCACCACCGAAGATTTCTATATCGCGATTTCTAAGAAATCACCTTATTATAAGCAATTGGCCGAGATCAGTAAGAGTTTATATGAGCAAAGAAATAGTTCCTATATTAATTACTTAGCTAATAAATACGAAGCCTTATTAAAACCGCCCGTCAATGTATTTAAATAAAGTTTTAGCATCTTTAGTTTTTGCTCTAGTTTTCATAACACCGACCGCGCAGGCGGCCGGTGTTGTTTCGACTAGCCCGCCGCCCTTTACTTCCCAAGCGCCACTCGCTGAGTGGTCAGATCAAAGACAGCAAGACGGTTGCGAAGAAGCCAGCGCTCTTATGGCCATGCTCTGGGTAAAAAATAAAGGCGCTATCACCAAAATCAACGCTAAAAAAGAAATTTTAGCGATTTCTAATTTTGAGAAAAAGAAATATGGCGAATATCGCGACGTCGGATTGCCCGATATTATTAAGTGGATTTTTAATTTTTATTATAAGTATGCCAAGGTTCGTTTGGTAAAAGACATTAAACTAGCTGACATTAAAAATGAACTTAAGGCTGGCCGGATTGTACTTTTGCCCATGAATGGCCAAGCTTTAAAAAATCCGCATTTCAAAACTCCTGGTCCGGAGCGACATATGATTTTGGTTTATGCTTATGATGAGAAAAAGCAGGAATTTATTACTAATGATCCGGGCACTCGTTACGGCGCCGCCTATCGCTATCCTGAGAAAATTCTCTATGGCGCGATTCGGGTTTATTCAACCGGCTATCACAAAAAAATAGACAAACTAAGCAAAAAAGCCATGATTGTGTTGACTCTTAGTTTGTTTCATGTTATTATAGTTTTTTATAATAAATCAATTAATCTTAGCTCTTTTTAATTAATGTTTAACCAAAACCAAAAGACCATGTATGAAGCCAGAGTTCCGCACTTCAAGTGCATCGCTGATCAGATCGGTTTGCCACCCGGAGAAATCGTCTTCGTTATGCCTGAACATAGTACCAAAAACTATTTCGGCGTTATTCCGGGGGATATCCCCTTGAAGACTGATGACCCAATCAAGCATATCCGCTTGATTTCCGGCTATTTGCTATTTATGCCGAGCATCCGTCGGCATACTCTGCAAAAGGAGATTGAATTAAATCTTGATTGCGAGAATTGAAATTGAAGAAGCCGAATGATTAACATAAAAGAGCGCGCTCCTGAAGCCGCTCTTTTAATTTTGTTTATTATTATTTGGTAGTATTTATTTTAAGAT
>JAPLVX010000037.1 GCA_026396945.1 Candidatus Falkowiibacteriota bacterium | reverse complement strand
TTGATGCGCTTGGTCCCGATCATCATTTTAACGGCAAAATATTAACTATTAATCCGGCCTCAACGGTTATTTCTGGCGTGGTTGATTATTTAATGAAAGCTGACTTTCCGATTATCCCCGACATAAAACCGGGGATGACGGCTAACATGACAATACTAATTGCCAGCAAGGACAAGGTTTTGGCCGTGTCGAGCAGTGCAATTATTAATCAAAATGGACAACAATACATCCGTGTCATTGATGATAGTAAGAAAAAAACCTACCATCAGGTTCCAGTCCAGGTTGGCCTGCAGGCTGATGGCGGCTTAGTTGAAATTACGTCCGGTTTGAATGAAGGGCAGGAAATAGTTACTTATATTAAACCCTAAAATTAGGTCAGCCTAAGCTTAAGTTTATATATTAAACCCTAAGTCTAACAATCTATGAATCTCATCAACGTCGTTAATTTGAAAAAAGATTACGCTAGTGATGGCGTCATAACTTCGGTTTTGCATGATCTTAGTTTTAAGGTTGAACCAGGGGAATTTGTCGCGATCATGGGACCATCTGGTAGCGGGAAATCGACCTTAATGCATATTTTAAGTTTTCTCGACCGACCGACCGACGGCCTCTATCAATTTGACGGTCGCGATACTAAAGATTTTGATGATAATTATTTGGCGAAATTAAGAAACGAGCGCGTCGGTTTTGTTTTTCAGTCTTTCAATTTATTGCCGCGAACCACGGTTTTGGATAATGTTAAATTACCCCTTATTTATAGTCAGAAAAAAAATCATGATAAGTTAGCCAAAAAAGCCTTAGATTCGGTCGGTCTTTCCCATCGCTTAAATTATTATACTAATCAGATTTCCGGCGGCGAAAAACAACGGGTGGCGATTGCGCGCGCCTTAGTTTGTGATCCAGCGGTCATTTTTGCCGATGAACCGACCGGTAATCTGGATTCTAAATCCGGTAATACGGTGATGTATATTTTGCAACAGCTTAATAAACAGGGCCGGACTATAATTTTAGTAACTCACGAAACTGATACTGCTAATCATGCCAAACGGATTATCCGAATTAAAGATGGCAATCTTATTTCCGATGAAGCGGTTAAAACGCGAACGATTGCTCAGACCGATAAGGACTTGATCAAATAACTCTGTTTTTAATTAAATAAATTTGTGAATTTTACTTCCACGATAAAATTAGTCATTAAAAATTTAATGGCTCGAAAAGGTCGGTCAATTTTGACCATCCTCGGGATTGTTATTGGCGTGGCCGGAGTAATTATTATTATTGCTTTAGGCGCCGGCGCCCAGAGTTTAATTTTAGGTCAAGTAACTAAATTAGGCAGCAATCTTTTGTATGTTGAAGCCGGAAAAAGCAGTGATAACGGACCACCAGTCCCGGGTTTAGTTATCACTAGTCTAATCGAGAGCGATGTTGAGGCTTTACACAATCCCGGCCAGGTTCCACACGCCGTCGCCGTTAATGCTTCGGTTCAGGGTTCGGCCACGGTCACTTGGGAAAACCAAAGCGTCGATACTAGTTTTATGGGAACAGATTATGAATACCCGAGTGGGGTTAATTTTACCATGCAAGCCGGGCAATTTTTTACTCAGGCCCAGGATCAGGGAGCGGCGAACGTCGTCGTTCTCGGCTCAACGCTTAGCGACGAGTTATTTAGCGCCTCAGGCGTTAATCCGATCGGCCAAGTAATCAAAGTTAAAAGTTCAGTTGAAAGCCAGGCCGGTGGTGTCCCGCTCAGAGTCATTGGCGTCATTAGCCCGCGCGGCAGTTCTTTTTTTCAGAATCAAGACGAAATGCTTTTTATGCCGCTCGCGATTGGGAGCACGCAAATTTTAGGCATTCATTATTTGCAGGGGATTAGTATCAAAGTTGATAGCGCGGATAATATCGCTCAGACGATTACGGATATCACTCGAGTTTTGAAACAACAACATCATATCCAGAATGATATTGACGTTGATTTTACGGTTCGCAATCAAGCCGACGCTATCAAAATTTTATCGACCATCACTAACGCTCTAAGTTTATTCTTAACCGCCATGGCGGCAATTTCGCTTTCGGTCGGCGGAATTGGAATTTTAAATATTATGATGGTTACGGTCGGTGAACGAACCAGGGAAATTGGTTTGCGCAAAGCCGTCGGCGCGACTAACGCGGCGATTCGTAACCAATTTTTATTTGAAGCCAGTCTCTTAACCAGTTTAGGCGGAGTTATTGGGATTATTATCGGCATTCTCGTTTCTTATTTAGCCTCTCTGATATTACACCATCTCGGTTATGACTGGGCTTTCGTGGTCTCGATTGTTTCCATAGTTCTGGCTGTTGGAGTTTCAATTTTGACCGGTATAATCTTTGGTCTCTATCCGGCCTTTAAAGCGGCCAAACTTGATCCGATTGAAGCTTTAAGATACGAATAATATGTTAACTGCCTTTAGACAAGCAATCAAAGTTTTGTCCGCTAATCCGACTCGGACTCTTTTAACGACGCTAGGAATCATGATTGGAATCGCGACTGTTATTTTAGTTTTGTCAGCCGGGGCCGGTTTTCGTAATCTAATCGATTCGCAAATTGCCTCCTTGGGCACTAATACTTTATATGTGGCGACTAAAGTCCCGTCCGCCAATAAGAGTCGCGCGAGCCTGCCGGATACCGGGAGTTTCAGCGGTTTGGCGATCACTTCTTTAAAGCAGCGCGACATTGATGATATTAAAAAAGTTCCTAATGTCGTTAATGATTACGGCGCGATTACCGGCCAAGCAATCGCCAGCTATCGCAATAATCAAAAAAGCGTTATTTACTTTGGAGCTTCCGCCGCCCGTTTTGATATTGACCAAAGCACCTTGAAGACCGGTCGTTTTTATACGGAAGCGGAGGATGCCGGGGGCGCTCAAGTAGCGATTTTGGGTAGTAAATTAGCGACTACTTTATTTAACGCCGATGAACCGGTGGGAAAATTAGTTCATGTCGGCACTTTGAATTTTTTAGTGATCGGCGTTTATAATCCCTCAAGCGGTCTAGGCGGCGGTATGGATGACATCTTATTCGTGCCACTCGCGACCGCCCAAAAAAAGATGCTCGGTATTAATTATGTAATTAGAATAATCGTCCAAATAAAAGATTTAAATCTTAGCGACGCGACCGCTAATGATATCAAAAACGTTTTGCGCCATAATCATGATATTAATGATCCGGCGAAGGATGATTTCATGGTCGCAACTCAGACGCAGGTCATGGATACTTTTAACATAATTTTTAATGGGATTACTATTTTGCTGATTGCGATCGCCGCTATTTCCTTAATTGTTGGTGGCGTCGGTATTATGAACATTATGTATGTAGTCGTGACCGAACGCACGGCCGAAATCGGTTTAAAAAAAGCCTTAGGTGCTAAAAACGCCGATATCCTTCGGGAATTTTTGATTGAATCAATTCTGGTTACGGTTTTAGGCGGGGCCATCGGAATTATACTCGGCGCCGTTTTGGGTTGGCTGTTAGCGGTTGTGGCTATTCAGAACGGCTTAGCTTGGACCTTTACTTTGCCTTTTTACGCGATCGCCATCGGTTTTGGCGTGTCCGCGGCAATTGGCATCAGCTTTGGCGTCCTGCCAGCTCGAAGCGCCGCTAAATTAGACCCAATTACTGCTCTTAGTCACGAATAATTTAATTAGCTTAAGCCCGACTATATGGAAAAAAATAATCTGAATTATGATACCGATAGAAATCGCGAGCAGCTTTTACAGCAACTCATGGCCAAATCCGGCCAAACAATGAAAAGCGTGCATGCTTTTAATGATTTTCCGTTTGGTAGTTTTAAACTTAGTCGACCGCAAGTCATGATTTTATTTTTTATCGCTCCGAAAAAAGCCGGGGCGACTGTCAAGGATTTGGCAGGATTCATGCGCGTCACCTCGGGAGCGGTCACGCAGTTCGTTGATGTCTTGGTGGAAAAAAAATTAGTCAGTCGGGAGGCCGCAAACCGCGACCGGCGAGTGATTATCATAAAGCTTACCGATTTCGCTAAAAAAGAATTCAACCATTTCAAAAAAGAATATTTTAAAAATATCAGCGATGCTTTCACGAATTTATCAACGGCCGAAATAGGCCAGTTCATAAAACTCGTCGCTAAAATAAAAACGCCTAATAAAGCGAAATAAATCTCTACTAAAAGTAGGCGAATTTAAAAGTAAATAAATTTATAAGAGGTGGCTTAAAATAATTAAACCTAAGACGTATAAAATAATTTCTAAAATAGAATCAAGTCCCAAACGGAAGTAACGACGCTTCAGTTTGCGAATGAATGACAGCGCATAGACCGCCATCAGGCCAACTCCTAAAATTGCGAATAAAATATCCAAGCGACCGGCGTAAGATAAAATCGGTTTTTTAGCGACCAGATCTGCCAGTAAGAAAATGGTTAGCATAAAAGCATTGCCGCCCATAATATCGCTGATGGCGAGATGATTATCACCAATGAAAATTGATTCAAGCCCGGTGCTAATTTCCGGTAAAGCCGAGACGAGCGCCAGAATCGTGGCCGCAAACAGGCCGCTGCTGATACCGAATTGAGTCGCAATCGCTGAGCCGGATTCTTCTAAAACAACCCCGGCCACAAGCGTGACCAGACAAGCAATAATAAAAATTAAAATAACCTGCCAGTTTTTTTTCTTGGCGTAGAAAGGATGATTCTCCACCGCGCGGCGTTCGTGATGCTTACGTCCGGGAGCGGCT
>JAPLVX010000003.1 GCA_026396945.1 Candidatus Falkowiibacteriota bacterium | reverse complement strand
TGTACCAATTACCAATACCAAATTACGCGATGAAATGGTAGGGGCTCACATTTATTAATTATGGGGTCACCGGTATCAATTGAGTACCCGGTTCCTCCTCCGGCTGCTTCTCCGGCGACCTGGCACATGCTAGCATCACATGATTGGGAACTTTGCGCTTTACAATATTCCTCTAATTGTTTGAATTTAATATCTCCTATAAATGGGACTAAAATCATAGTGTATATATAGGATATCACTATAGAAATAAATGGAATAATAATCACAAAAAAAATAAGTTTAGCGTTTTTCTTTCTATTTAATATTGATCTAAAGATAAGAAATATATCTATATATATAAACAAAGGAATAATGCAACTTATTATTCTATAAATATCAGAACGATAAAAATATAAATCTATCAAAAACAACAAGAAGGTTACTACTAAAGCAGTAACAAGCCCCTTGTTAAGTCTTCTTTTGGTCCGGAGTAATGATTTCTTTTCTAAATAATTAATATCCGGCTGGTTGATGTTTTGTTGCTCTTTAGCTTCTTCGGTTTTTCTCAATAAAATAATACCCCTAATCGACCCGAAGATAATTATAACTAAAGCTAGATACGCGGAATAAGAAAAGATTTTATCAACTATATTCGCAATAGAATATTCTAATTGATCATACAAAAAATTTCTACCCATAAATTGAAAATTCATCCATAACAGACACAATACAACTGAACAAACTAGGGGAATAAAAATCCAGCGCAAACCTCTTAATTTAGTAATGCTATCTCTTTTAGCTCGAGCGAAAAAAATCCAACCCCTCACAAACCCAAACAGAACAGCCAAACAAAGAAATAAAAATGAAAAATAAGGAATATACTTTGAAAAATCAGTATTTATAAATACATCATTAACAACCAAGAGAATAAAAAAACCAAAAGATATGATTATTGGGACGAAAACATAAGCAAAACCCTTCTTTGTATTATAATCAGTTTGGCAAGCGCGCCTGAAGCAACGTAGCCCCATAATTAAACCTAATTCGATAAATACAAGGACGAATAACATCGCGAAATATAATATTTCAATAGAATCATTACCAAACGATGGTGAGGAAAAAGCCGACCACAAATAAACTAATAATCCTATAAAAATTAATAAAAAAATCGGCACAAAAATCCAAATTAATCCCCTTTTTATAGCCTTTGCATTGTTATTAATAATTTGTGTATCATCATATTTATTAGTTCGGGATTGATATTTATGAAAAAACCAGAAAAATAAAAAAATAATAGCAGCAAAAACTAGTACCCACCATAATTTGTTATTTCTTTCAGTCGCACTAACTTTACTAATAACATCATTCAAAGGGATCGCTTCATTTTTATTATTAATAATCTCTAAATTAAAACCGTGATAATAATTCCCTTCTTTTAAGTCCATTAAATAAAGTTTTTGGTAATTAATATCAACTTTTATTTCTTGACCTCTTTCAATTGGCAAAGTATCAGTAATCATGCCTGTTATAATTATATCACGATTTGTCCCGATAATTTCCGAGCAAGCCGGGCTAGCCCCGACTGAAACATCAGAACTACTGGAAATTTTTACTGATAGGGCGTAATTATAGTGATTATCTATATGTTCTCCGAACTCAAGGCTATCAAAACCCAAATAGCCCTTATCTAGAACGATGGCCTTAATGTGGCAAGAGCTTGGTAAATTTTTACCAAAATCATCTTCTCCATAAGAAATACATCTATAAACTGTGCCGGTAGCTGTATACTTAGTTGTATCCCCCTCCTTCTTAATCCAAGAATCATTTGAAATTGTCTTGTAAAACTCTATTCTCTTGGTGCTAAGATAACGCATGCGACAATAAGCTAATTTATCTTCATCGGAAATCGGCGAGGCTGGACGAAGGACACCGTTTTGTTTAAATAGATATTGTTGGTTTATCCATTCATTATTAAAATTATATTTGCTAACTAAGCCATCGGCAAACATCACCAACGGCAATCTCCTTTCGGCTAAATTTGGATCGGGCTCAAACCTGACATATATAGTATAAGTAGCACCACTTTGAAAATTGGTAGTTGGCATTTTTAATTGTGAATCTATAAATTGCGCCGGGGTGCTAGTATCGCTTCTATAATACCAACCTTTAAATAATGAAGTTGAAGAAGCGGCTGCTCCAAGATTAACCACATCTCCAACGTTATAATAATTAGAACAAATATTTATTCCATAGCCGCAGTTCATCTTTGCATTGGGGCCCCAACCAAAAATACTACCCTCTCCATCGCCAATGAATTTAGTTATCAATTCAAAACCTTTCGAGTCTTTATCTAAAACACATCGATAAGACATCTGAGAATCCGGCACTTTTGTATTAGGAAGATCTTTAATCTTCCAATTATCAACAAACTCCTTCCGATATGGTTCGACTTTTCTAGCGCTAGGATAGAATTTTCGGCAATAAGACAACTTGTCGTCACTATTAGAAATATTATCGGGATCGGTTTTCCAAATATTAGCCTTTGCGTCCCAATATTGATTAATTAGGTTGTCGGAAAACATTACCCTCGGTAAATTTTCATCAGATGAATAATGGGAATTAAGAGCTTTCTCGACATCAAAATCAGATAAATAAATAATGGGGTATACTGTTTGAGTATTAAGATTGTTATTAGAACCATTTATCAAAATAGAAAAATTATTTTTACCAATTTTTTTAATGATCTCTTTTTCGTTATCTAAATAGTCAGAATACAAACCCATGCTTGTAGAATCACTTGCTGGCGCAACGCTTAGATCGACTTGTTCCCCGGCGTAATAATTAGCCGAACATTTAATTTTATCTAACCCGCAATCAATCTTGCCGTCCGAACTCGAAATATTGGCAGAACCGTTACCTTTGATGGAAACTATTAATTTTACTAATCTTGAAGAAGAATTAGCCACGACTGGTTGTCCTACTATTGGGGCGATAATTATTTTTTCTGGCTTTGGTGCCAAAGACAAACTGGTCTTTCCATCAGACAAACATCTATACGAAAGCCTAGTTGAAGAATAATTTCCCGAATTACCGGAGCTATGCCAAGTACTAATAGTTTCGTTTTTATACTCTTCGACTCTAACTATGTTTGAATAAAATCTTTGACAATAGGTTAATTTATCTACATTAGCACCAGACGAACCATCAGGATCAGTTTCCCACCTTTTATTTTCTAAATCCCAATGTTGGTTAACTTTGCCCCTCCAAAACATAACTCGAGGAATATTGTCATCCGTGGAGCTATCAACAGCCAAGACATTAAGAGAATTAAATAGCGAATAACTGAATATTAAGCTTAAGACCAATAAAATTATTTTCTTCATAAAAAGAAAAGCCCCACAAAAGAGCTTTTTAGTAATCTAAAATTTATAACCTAATTTATAATTATTTATCACATTATTATCTGTTCATTATAATATTAGCAAAAATTGATTTATTAATCAAAAATTACATAAACAAAAAACAGGCATTTCTGCCTATCTTTGCACGTAGTCCCTAGGGGAATTATCGCGCTCACTCGCCGCCAGAATTGCGGCTCGTTCACTTGCCCAGACCAGCCGCTAAACGCTCCCTTGGGTCGCGTTTATCGTCGCTTCCCTTTTCGCTTTTTCTTCCGAAAAAGCTCAAGACTCGCTCGCTGCTTGTCCGATTCCTCTGCCTAACGGCAGCTAATCAAAAAGAGAACACAAAATGCGTTCTCTTTTTGATTAGTAGTCCCTAGGGGAATCGAACCCCTGTTAACAGGATGAAAACCTGACGTCCTAACCACTAGACGAAGGGACCAAATTATAAACTTTACCTTTCTAACAATAAACCAAGCGGCCAAATTGGAAAAATAAAATCTACCCTTTTGATGAATAAATTAATCGGTAGATTTTTTTTCTAAAGTATGTTAATACTAGAAATAGTATAAATGACTTTTTTTGTCTAGTCAAGATTAAATTATGTATATTTTGGGCATAGAAACCAGCTGCGACGAAACCGCCGCTTCAATTATTCAAGTTAATTCCTCGGGGAAATTAACGGTTTTAACAAACATAATTTCTTCCCAAATTGAAATTCATAAAAAATACGGTGGGGTTATCCCGGAGGTGGCCGCCCGAGAACATGTTTTAAATATTTTACCAGTCATTAATGAATCTTTAGCTAAAGCCAAAATTGACTATAAAAAAATTGATCTGATCGCTGTTACCAAGGGCCCCGGTCTGATCACTTCTCTTATAACTGGCCTGGAAACAGCCAAGACCCTGGCCTACGCCTGGAAGAAACCTCTAATTGGCATTAATCATATCGAGGGTCATATATATTCTAACTTTATAAATCCCTCTAAACCAATAAAATTCCCGGCTCTAGTTTTAACCGTTTCCGGCGGGCATACGATTTTAGTCTTAATGCTGGGACACAATAAATATAAAATAATTGGCGAAACGCTGGATGATGCGGCTGGCGAAGCCTATGATAAGGGCGCTAAAATGCTTGGCCTTGGTTACCCGGGTGGTCCGATTATCTCTAAACTAGCTATTGAGTATAAAAATAGTGGTCAAAGCTCGACCCTAAAACTCCCTCGACCAATGCTTAACGTTAATAATTTCAATTTCTCTTTTTCTGGCCTCAAAACCTCTCTTTTATATAAGCTTAAAAAAGATAATAATTGGCCAAATAGAATAAATGAATATTGTTTCGCCTATGAAGAAGCAATTATTGAAATATTAGTTAAAAAAACCTTAAAAGCGGCGACTAAATATAAAATAAAAACGATCATGTTGGCTGGCGGGGTCTCGGCCAATAAAGAGCTGCGTGAAGAATTTAAGCTAAAATTAAGTAAAAAATATCATTTTTTAGTTCCCGCCCTCGATCACACAACCGATAACGCGGTTATGATTGCGACGGCTGGCTATTACCGCTACAAAAACAAAGGCGTTAAAAACCGGTCTAATCTTAAAGTTGACTCCAACCTAAAATTACAATAAAATATAGAAATACTGGGCTGGATGGCGAAGTGGTCTAACGCTGCAGTTTGCAAAACTGTCATTCGTGGGTTCGACTCCCACTCCAGCCTCAAATTATAAGTCTAAACTTTTTTGGACTTATTTTTTGTTTGAAAACAAATTCATACAAAGCAAAACTTCTGATAAGGCTTCCGGATTAACCAAAAACTGTGGATAACTTGTGTTTTCTGTGTATAAAAATAGATTTTAAGTCTAATTTAGACTGGACTTAAGTCATAATTTTTTGGTATTAATATTAATATTTTACTTAATATTAAACAATAAATGCAAATTTACAAAAGAAAAGTCCATATTGTTGACCCCTTTCTTGGAAGATGCTATAATAGAGATATAATTATAGGTTCATTAACAATTTATTTTAAGGAAATTCACCGAAAAATTTTTTTGGGTCAATTTCCTTGCTTTTAACTGATCATATTTTAAACATTTAATAACACTGGCGTATTAAAATATTCCCAGAGATTTATCAAAGCGCTAAATAAAAATGAAAATTTAGTAAATAACAAAAAGATTATTTATCAAATTCTTATTAAAAATAGCAAAAACAATTAAAAAAACAAATAAATCTACTAATGATCGGTTAAGGGCCAAGCTTTTAAGCCAGTGAAAGCTTTATCCCTAATACGGTAAATATTTCCACTCTAAGGAGGAAGACGAAATATTATTAGGGACGAGGCTCAGAATACACCCCCATTAAATAAAAATATTTTATATAAAAAGGGGGCCCATCTGGGCCTCTTTTTATTTGACATTACTAATTTGACATTATCCATATAATATTTTAAGATAAATCAATAATTTCTGATATTAACAAGCAAAATACCGCTCCATGGACATTAATTATTCGTTCTTTTTCGAAAAATTGCCTGAGAATGATTCCAGACTTTCAGTCACGAGCGATAGCAACAACAAAACTGTTGATTTCGCCGTTACCTTGCAGACGCTCCTGCTCGACAAGATACCAAAAACCTGTGACCCCGTGGACCGGCCGACCATAAAAGAAACCGCCCACTACAGAGTCGGGGTTTCTGTGATTGTACGGCCGAACGTTACTGGCAATGTTGCTTTAGCGAGCCTGGAGAGTGTTGGCTTCAAGCCAAAACCGTCTTAAGATAAAAAGGCTTATTCAAAAGAGAGGATTACCTCAAAAAGCTGTCTCCAAAAGGCAGCTTCTTTTATTAGCATCTATTTAATTGCCTTTTGACCAAGATTCTGTTTTAATAAGGTCAGAATCTATTTCACTAAACTTATATTAATCGTAATTATGTCATTATCTATCGGAATCGTTGGTCTGCCCAATGTCGGCAAATCAACTTTATTTAATATTTTAACCAAAAAAGGCGTGGAGGCGGCTAATTACCCTTTCTGCACCATTGATCCAAATGTCGGCGTCGTTAAAGTGCCTGATTTTCGTTTGGACAAATTAGCCGAAGTTTCTAAGCCGCTAAAAATTATTTATACTACGATTGAATTCGTGGACATCGCCGGACTAGTCGCTGGAGCCAGTAAGGGCGAAGGCTTGGGAAATAAGTTTCTCGCTCATATTCGTGAATGCGATGCTATCTGCGAAGTAATTAGAGATTTCAAAGATCCTAATATTATTCATGTCGGCGGAAAAATTGACCCAGCAAGCGATCGGGCAACTATTAATTTAGAATTAGTTTTAGCTGACTTGGCGACCATTGAAAAAAGATTAGATAGAACCAAGCGGGATTCAAAAAGCGGTGATAAAGAGTTGATTTGGCAGGTAATAATTCTAGAAAAAATAAATAAGCATTTAGCCGTCGAGGGCTCGGTGCGAGAGTTAACTTTTACTGACGAAGAAATGATTTTTGTAAAAACTCTAAATCTTTTAACAATTAAACCAATTATTTATTTATTAAACATTGATGAAAATCATAGTGATAAAATTAAGGCTAAGTCAGGGGAAGAGTTAATAAAAATAAATGTTCGTCTGGAAAATGAAATTGCTAGTTTGCCCGAAGAGGAACAGGCCGAATATATTAAAGAATTGGGTTTGACCCAAAGTGGTTTAGACAAATTAATTCAAAGTTCCTATCGAATCCTAGGTTTAGAAACATTTTTCACGACCGGGGCGGATGAAAGTCGCGCTTGGACGATTAAAACCGGCACGCTGGCCCCGCAAGCGGCCGGTGTTATTCACACCGACTTTATCAAAGGTTTTGTCCGCGCCGAGGTTATCAATTGGGAAAAATTTATCAGCGCTGGTAGTGAGGCTAA
The DNA here is from genome assembly GCA_026396945.1 of Candidatus Falkowiibacteriota bacterium. Taxonomy (GTDB): domain Bacteria; phylum Patescibacteriota; class Patescibacteriia; order Patescibacteriales; family UBA12465; genus JAPLVX01. Next base: position 6,862 of record JAPLVX010000003.1, on the reverse strand, counting down.
AGCCAAGGAATTGGGATTAATAAAAACCGAGGGCAAGGATTATGTTGTTAAAGACGGCGATGTCTGTAATTTTCTGATTAATAAGTAGGGTCCAGTGGATTTAAGTAGGGCTCCGCGAGTTTCTGAATATATTAATAAATAAATTAAAAACGCCCTGATTAGGGGCGTTTTTATGTTTAATATATTATTTCAATCTTTGATTTATACAGCTTCGCGAAGCTCGGCCTTGCGTTTACCGCCCTCTTTCTTCTCTAAAAATCTCTGGGGATTCTCCGTGCTAACCATTAAGCTAATCGGGGCAACGGCAAAATTAGGATTTTTCTTATCCACAAAGAAAGCAGCGGCGTTAACTTCAAAGTAATACTGCCCGGCTGGCAAATCATTAGAAAAATGGACATACCTTATTTGTTTATTGCCGAGCCTTTCCATGTAGACCAACTGACGACGGCCCTTAAATTCCTGAACCGAGAACATTGCCTTGGGCCAGGCTTCATGCCCGGCATATTCTTGAGCGCTTTCTAAAACCTGCGCTTCATTTAATTTTTCACCGTTAGCAAAGGTCGGTTGAGGCGAGCGACGATTTTTGAGCCATTTGGCCGAATCTTCCATAACCCTTAATTCTTCGGCGGAAAATTCCGGAACTCCCGCCCACTGATCATTGGGTTTACCGCTTAACATTTTTTCTTTATTCGGTCTGGTTGGACTCATGACCGCCTCCTCAATTTGATCGATTTTTCTCTGTACCAAAGTTTTTTGTTTTTGCAATTCTTTTAAATTAAGAAAGTACGAGCTTACATCGTTAGAATTATTTTTTTCGGCCGTAGAATAAATAATATTTGAATTACTTTCAAAATTCTTGGGTGTTTCCTCTGATTCTAACGGTTTATTCTTATTAAGTTCGGCTAATTCAAAATTTAAATCCCCTAACTTTTCGTGCAAACTAATTAAATCTTTTAATTTATCTTCTGGCACATTCTTTCTTTCCGCCTCGCTAAAAGGCAAACCATCGGCCGATTTAGCCGCTAGATATTCCCGATAAAAAATCGCTAAATTGCGGACTTCGTCCATATTCTTTAAAGGCTGGGCTCCTTTACCGGACTTATTTAAATAAGTTTCGCATTGCTCCATCAAATTAACTAACTCCCATTCTTCCCGCCCATATTTTTCCATTAACTCACCGATTTCCTCGGCTGGCTCGTTGGTATCAGCGATTTCGCTATAACTGCCGTCATTTTCAAAACCAGACTCATTATAATAATTTTCTCGGTCAGGCACATCCCAACCCTCTTTACGATTGATTGGGTTTGGCTCGGGCTTGGTTTTATAATCATAATCTTCCGGTTTTGATCTAAAATCAAAAAGTTTCATAATTTTAAAAATTAATGTATAAAGCGAGTAATTACCTAAAATAAAGCAAGTAATTACTCAAAATATTATAACATATATAATAAACTTTTACTTGAATTTATGCAATTGACAAATATATAGATTAATTATAGTATAGATAAACGATCTTTACTAACCAAACATAACGAGCGATGGCACGCAGTAAGAGTCCGGACATGAAATTACGGCGCCGAAGAAGAAATAAGAATATTATTTATTTATTAAATGCTAATATCAACGAACTTAATGAGCTAAGCGTTAATGCCAGAGCGGCCCTAAATAAATTGGGGCTAGAAACTCTGGCTCAGTTTGCCAGAGAGCTTAAAGACAATAAACTGCCGCTCAATGAATTTGGCCTAAAAGCCCGGGAAGAATTAAGCGATGTTTTTAAAAAAAACAAAATTCGTCTACCCGCGAACTGGATCTGGGGTCTACAAAGACCTAACAAATAAACGGAGAAAAAATCTCCGCTTTTTTATAACTTCTTTACGTCTTTTCTGCCAAACATTAATTAATCGGTTCAAAATTTGTTTTTCCAAAATAATTACTTCCTTTCTAAAATCACTATCTCTCGATAGACTCTTTGCCCGGGACGCCCGTAAACAATCGTTCCCCGTTCAGTTGATTTTAAAAATTTATCTTTAATTAAATCAGGGCTTAAGAGATCTGCCATCTTAAAATTTCCCAAATCCGGATTTAAAAAATTCTTACCAAAAAATACCGGCCAAACCATGACCACCCGTCCGTTATTTTTTAAAAGGGCGGCGAATTCTACCAAGGCTTTAGAATATAAATCATTTAACTCTTCAGTGACTAGCGGCGCTTGAAAAAATCCCCGCTGTGGACCTAAATATGGTTCGGTAATAATTAAATCTACCAAGTCTTTTTTAATAAACTTGCTTAAATCTAAAACACTTTTCTTAAACAACTGATAATGGCTATTTAAAATACCAAAAAGCTCAATCATCCATTTAATATTTTGTTTAGAATCGTCGATGGCCGTTTTGGAAATATCGCTCCCAATAACATTTTTATAACCCATGAGTAGCGCCTCCGTTAAAATCGTACCCGAACCGCAAAAAGGATCCAAAATAGTTAGGCCGGGATCGATGCTGCCGGTTCCAGCCGCCAGATTAATCATAATCTGCGCTAACTTCGGTGGCAACATGCCGGACTTATCATCCCGACCCGGTCGACCATAGTCTCGTTTTGACAAACCCTTAAAATCCTGAACGGCTTGGGTGCGACCGATTAAAATATCTTGATCAGTTCTAATCAAAACTATTTCTGCCCCCCGTTTTAATAATTTATTCTGTTCGACTACAACGCTCGATAAATTAAGTTCCCGACTAACTACCAAGCGGGAATTTATTTTTTTCTCTTTGAGATAGGTTTTTAATTCTAGCCCGACTACTTTTAAATTAATCGGCTTGGAGCCATAAAAAGAAAAACCAAAATTAAATTTTCCGACCGGCGCTTCTGGACCGCTAGAATCCGGCCGAGCGCTGATAATATTAAATATTCCTTTTAACTTTTCAATTATTTGATTTTGACCGCCGCTTACTTCCTCTTCAATTATTCCAATTTTAATCGTTCCCCCCAAACGTTTTACTAAATCGCTAGCCTTAAGTTCTCGGCCGGCTGTCATCACAAAAACTTCCGGCGCCGCCATAAAGCCCTGACTATCCGGGAAAATTGCTTGAATTTCCGCGACCGATAATGCCGGATTATTCCCTAAAACGAAAAAATAACGCATATTTTCAATCTTAATTACGGTAATTTAGTCTTAACTACTATTAAGATATACTAATTCACCGACTATTGCAATTTTAAATAATTCGTGATAAGCTAGGGGCACAAATTAATAAATCAATATCTTTCCCATGTCTTGGCTCGCCCCAAGATAATTCTATAGATTAATATAGAATTAAAGGTATTCTAAGCCCTAAGACTCTTGGAATACTGGGGTTTTTATTTAATCAGCGGGTTTTTAAAAAATATTTAAAAAATGTTTAGATAATTTTTAAGGGTCGCGTGCTAACATAATTATGTCAAAAACTAAATCCGATAGCCTATCTCATTATGAGTTGCTTTTCATTGTCCCTAATAAGTATACCGAAGATGAAGCTAAGCAAGTGATTGCTAAAACCGGAACTATTATCAAAGAAAATGGCGGCAATATAACTTTCGAGGAGTACTGGGGTAAAAAAAGATTAGCCTACGCCATTAAGCAAAACCATTATGGCTATTATAGCTTGTTTGAGTTTGACCTAGAAGGGAAAAATTTAGCCAAACTTGATAAAATCTTTCGTCTCTCAGGTGAAATTTTACGTCACCAAATCGTCACTAAAGTTTTTAAATCTCCGGAAGAATTAAAAATAGAAAAAGAGAGAAAAGAGAGGGTCGAGAAAAAAAAGGCGGAAACAGAAAAAGAAAAAAAGACGGACAAGACGGCCGTCACGACTTCCCCGGTAAAACAAAATTTGCCTTCTAACAGCTCTGCTTCTAATGCTAAGAAAGTCGACCTTAAAGATTTAGACGAAAAATTAGAGGGAATTTTAAATGCTAAAGACTTAGTTTAAGCGCTAAATATTTAGTTTGAATTTTAATAAACTAATAAAAAACATATGAATTTAAACAAAGCCATGTTAATCGGCAATTTAACTCGTGACCCGGAAGTAAAAACTACCCCTTCCGGCCAACAAGTAGCCACTTTCTCAATTGCTACTAACTTAGTTTGGACTGACCAAAGCGGCCAACAACAAAAAAAATCGGAATTCCATAATATTGTCGCCTGGAGAAAATTAGCCGAAATCTGCGGCAAATATTTACATAAAGGTTCTAAGGTTTATATTGAAGGACGCTTGCAGACAACTGATTGGGCCGGACAAGATGGCGTTAAGAGATATCGGACGGAAATTGTTTTGGAAAATATGATCATGCTCGATAATAAAGGCGCTGGCACTAACCCTAGTTCTAATTTCAGTACTCCGGAAGAAATGCCGGCCGAAGTTGATGTTATTGATGATGAGGAAATTCGCGTCGAAAATATTCCTTTCTAATAAAAATAAATCTAAGATAAAAAAATAAATATGAGCACCAAAAAACAAAAAGATTGCCATTTTTGCGCTAACCAGATTGAAGTTGATTATAAAGATGGGCGAACTTTGAAAAAATTCGTTAATTTTTACATGAAAATTCTCCCGGGGAGTCGGACCGGCGTTTGCGCCTGGCACCAAAGAAAATTATCGAGCGCGATTAAACGCGCCCGCGTGATGGCTTTAATGTCGCCTACCCATAAATAATTTTAGCTTGATTTCTTATGTTAAATTTTAACGAAATTAAAACTGGCAAGGTTATTAAAGTTAATGATGAACCCTACGTTATTATAAAAACTGAACATCATAAAATGGGCCGGGGCGGCGCCGTCCTAAAAACTAAGTTGCGTAACTTAATTAACGGCAATATGCTCGAGCGCACTTTTCAGGGTGCGGAAAAAGCTGATGAAGCCGAAACCCAAACCAAAAAAGCCAACTTCATGTATAAAGATAAGGATGAAGCTTATTTTATGGATAATGAAAACTTTGAACAATTCAGTATCGGCCTGGAGGAAATCGGAGAAAAAGAAAAGTTCTTAAAAGAAGGTACGGACGTTAATACTTTATATTTTAATAATAAACCGGTAACGATTGATCTGCCGATTAAAGTAGAATTCAAAGTTATTAGCGCTCCGCCAGGCGTCAAAGGCAATTCAGCCGGCAACGTGAATAAGCAAGTTGAGCTCGAAGGTGGCGCGAAAATTAATGTGCCCATGTTTATTAATGAAGGCGATATAATCAGAGTGAACACCGATACCGGCGAATACGTAGAAAGAGTTTAAATATGAAATCAGGCCTTAGCGGGCCTGGTTTTTTATTAGGCAAAAAGTGATATAATAAAAATAGAGTTTATTGTAATAATATGATAATTGTAATTATCGCCTTCTTAATTTTATTCGGTATTTTAGCTACAAAACGCCTAGATCTAGCAGTTTTGTTTTTGGTGGCGGCTCTACCGACTTATCTGGTTCGTTTTTCTATTGGTCTAATCCCCACTACATTACTTGAAATGATGATTTTGATTGTTTTTGTTGTTTGGTTTTTGTTTATCGGCCAACCCTGGAAAAATTTTAAGAATTTTAAGAATAAAAAGCTTAAAAAAATAAATTATCCATATTATATAGAGATAATTTTAATGCTCTTCATCGCTTACGCAGCGATTTTTACCGCTCATCTTTCCAGCAGCGCCCTGGGAATTTTTAAAGCTTATCTCTTTGAACCGATTTTATTGTTTATTGTTATTGTTAATATTTTTAAAAATAAAGCTGATTACCAAAAAATCTTTTGGGCCTTAAGTTTATCCGCTTTCTTTGTGGCCGCTCTCGCCATCTTTCAAAAAGTTACCGGGCTGTTAATCGCTAATCCGTTTTGGGCCGACGCGGCCACGCGGCGAGCCGTTTCTTTTTTCGGTTATCCGAATGCAGTTGGTCTTTATCTCGGGCCAATTATCTTAATTATGATCGGCTTATTATTAAGCCTGGGCGCCAAAAAAACCTGGCCAAAAATATTTCTGGGCCTAACGATTATCATGTCAACGCTCGCGGTCATTTTTGCTCAGAGTGTCGGCACCATTATTTTATTTATAATAAAAAAACGAGAATAATAATTTTAAGCCTAACGATTTTAGGCGGAATTATCTTGCTTGGCTCGCCAACCATACGCGAACCGATAATTAGTAAAATAACTTTGCAAGATTTATCGGGAAAAATTAGACAAAGGCAATGGACGGAAACAATGCTGATGCTAAAAAATGGCAAACTAATTAGCGGCGCCGGTTTAAGTGGTTATCAAGCCGCGACTAAGCCCTATCATCAAGAAGGAATTTTCTTCAATGCCGACAAACTGCCGAACTTTGATGACCAACTGAGAAATAGCGCCGAACTTCGGGCTAAATATTGGCAACCGGTGGAAATTTATATGTATCCGCATAATATTTTATTAAACTTTTGGAGCGAATTAGGCTTACTCGGCGCCTTACTCTTTGCTTGGATTATAATCAAATATTTATATTTGAGTTCAAAGTTATTTAAAGTTATTAAAGATAAACGAACAAAAATTATTGCCCTTAGTTTGTTTGCCGCCATGATAACGATTGTCATCCATGGCCTGGTTGATGTGCCATATTTCAAAAATGATCTCTCGGTTATGTTCTGGATCTTGATAGCGATCCTGGGAATCTTAAACTTAAAGGCTTATGAGAATAATCGGACCCAAATATGAAAATGACTCTGCAAAAATTAATCGCTAGTACTAATAATTATTCACGGCGCCAAGTCGAACAATTAATTCGCGACGGTCGAGTATTTCTAAATGGCCAATTAGCCACTCTTAGCGATCGGGCTGATGATAATGACATTATAAAAATTGGTCGCGATGTT
>JAPLVX010000023.1 GCA_026396945.1 Candidatus Falkowiibacteriota bacterium | reverse complement strand
TTTGTTAAATCCAAATGTTGACACAAGGGGAGTTGCCTGGTCAGCCAATCAATCAAAGATTGCTATTGGCAACGGCGGATTTTTTGGTCAGGGCATTGGCCATGGCTCTCAGACCCAATATGGATTTTTGTCTGAGCCAAAAACAGATTTTATATTTTCAGCCATTGGGGAAGAGTTTGGATTTGTAGGTATTTTTATTTTGTTTGTTATTTTTTTGGCTTTGTTTTGGCAAATTGTTTCGGTTGTGTTTCACGCTAATAGCAATTTTACATGTCTCTTTGCTTTTGGTTTTGCCTTTTTGCTTTTGTCTCAAATTTGTATAAATATTGGAATGTGTTTAGGGCTTTTTCCAGTGGTTGGAATACCTTTGCCGTTTGTGAGTTATGGAGGGTCGCACTTGTTAGCTTCTTATTTTTTGTTGGTCTTGGTATTTTAATTTCATTAGACAAAAAGGGATAATTGTTTATCGGTGAAGTGTTGTGGTATTATAAGTTAATAATTTAAAAATCATAAAAAATGTTATCAAAATTATTAAAAATTTTTATTATTATTTTATTGTTTGTTTTTTCGGGAATAACTAAAGCAGAATTTTCTGAGGATTTTTCTTCGGTTTCAAACATATCTTCTCGGCAAGGGATTTATGTTAGCACTACAACTCAACAAGCTTCTTTAGCTAGATTTGAAAATACCCTGCTTGATTCTGACACTCTCTTGCTTTCACATTTAGGAACAACCACTGATATTACTAATCCCACAATTGGCGTTGGCGGAGAAACAGCCAGCACTACTTTTAGCGCTGGCTATGATGGAAACGCTATTACCATAACAACTTCTAGTTTAGCTACATTATCTTTTCCGGGAACTGGCAATATCAACGCTAGAAAAGGCGCTATTTCAATTTGGGCCAAGTCAAATGACTGGGAACAATATTATCGCATTTTTGCTGCTGATGGCGCTGGTTTTTATGTTCAACATGATCCTGGTCGGTTGTGGTTTTATTTATATACTGATAAGGGTTGGGTCGCGTCATTTATAAACACTTATGGAAATTGGTCTACTTCTACTTGGCATAATCTTATTTTCTCTTGGGATTGCGATGCTGGCGTAATTTCAATTACTCACGATGGAAAAAATTATCCTTATTATTACGCACCAGCTAATCCGGGTTTTTCTCTAAATAATTCCCTTGTTTTTGGATCTTGGGGGAGCGATATATCTTTTGATGAATTGCGCATTACTTCAAAACCATACAATTCTTCTTATAATTATACTCAACACGACGGAGATAATGACATTGGGGTTTATCTTGAAAGTGCGTCTTTTGACACAGGGGTGGCGAGCCCGATATGGGGAAATATTGAATGGACTTCAAGCACTCCTGATAAAACTGCTTTATATATTCAAACAAACGTGTCTGCTAATAACTCTGCTTGGGATGGTTGGCTTAATAAGGGCATGATAGCTTTTACTTTTGATGATGGTTATATTTCTCATTATACTAATGCCCGGCCAATTTTAGGACAATATGGTTTTTCTGGCACGGCCTATGTAATTACTGATTTGTTGAGAGATTTGGGAGGACCAAGTTATTATCTATCGTTATCCGAATTGCATGAGATGGAAGATGATGGTTGGGAAATTGGTTGCCATGGTTATAGCCACTTGAACATCAGCACTTTAACTGAATC
>JAPLVX010000022.1:1180-1888 GCA_026396945.1 Candidatus Falkowiibacteriota bacterium | reverse complement strand
AGAGGGCCTCGTCGCGCAAACGATTGCCCTGACATTTCGGACACGGCTTATCGGCAAAAAAACCAATTTTGCCAAGCCCATTACATTCCGAGCAAGCGCCATGCGGCGAGTTAAAAGAAAATAAACGCGGCTCCACTTCGGGAAAAGAAAAATTATCATTGGGACAGGTCCAATTGGCCGATAATAAAAATTCAATTTTTTGATACTTGGCGATCACTAAACCCTTACTATAACTAAGGGCGTTTTCTACTGCTTCGAATAAGCGCGTCTGGTCATTAAGCATCACCTTGTCCATGACAATTTGGATATCGTGCTTTTGTTTAGGCGATAGTTTTATTTGCTCTCTTAAGAAATGCATCTTACCGTCAATTCGCGCTTCTGAATATCCTAAGGATAAATAATTATAGAGCAGTTGATAATACTCACCCTTACGATCTAAGATAACCGGGGCTAAAATCGTCACGTATTTTTCTTCTAAATCCTGGCCACGATTAATTATAATATCAATCATTTCTTCAACTGATAATTTTTCAATCTTAGTGCCGCAGACCGGACAAAAGACTTCACCCACGCGCGCATACAAAACCCGTAAATAATCATAAATATCGGTTAGGGTGCCAACAGTGGAGCGCGGGTTATGCGATAAAGCTTTCTGATCAATCGAAATTGAGGGCGCGAGGCCGATAATTTCATCGACATCAGCCGGTT
>JAPLVX010000022.1:0-1154 GCA_026396945.1 Candidatus Falkowiibacteriota bacterium | reverse complement strand
TTCTGCCCTAAGAATTGCCGCATATAAGGCGACAAGGATTCAACGTATTGTCTTTGCCCTTCGGCAAAAATCGTATCAAAAGCTAAGGACGATTTGCCCGAACCAGAAACCCCAGTAATAACGGTCAGTTTATTATGGGGAATTTCTAAATTAATATTCTTTAAATTGTGCATCCGCGCCCCGCGAATGATTATTTTCTCTTCCATAATTTTAAACTTTTCCAGGAAAAATTTCCTTATTTCTCGATACTTCTTTATTTTTTTGCTATTTTTTTATTCCTCGGCCCGATCTAAGAAATCTTCAATTTTTTTCTCAATCGTCGTCGGGGTGATATTATGTTTTTTATTATATTCCAATTGTTTAATTCGGCGGCGATCGACTTCTTTGACCGCTCGCTTGATCGAACCGGTAATATTATCGGCGTACAGGATAATTTTGCCCTTAACATTCCGGGCCGCTCGACCCATAGTTTGCATCAGCGAAGTCTGACTGCGTAAAAATCCTTCCCGATCGGCGTCTAAAATTGCTACTAGAGTTACTTCTGGCAAATCTAGGCCTTCCCGCAATAAATTAACGCCAATTAAGACATCAAACTTCCCTTCTCTAAATTGCTTCAAAATTTCCGTCCGTTCAAAAGTTTTAATATCGGAATGCAAATAATTTGACTTAAAACCTTTATTTAGCAAAAAGGTGTTTAGCTCCTCGGCCTGCTTTTTGGTTAAGGTATTAACGATTATTCGTTCCTGTTTGGCCGCTAAAACTTTAATCTCTTCCATTATATCATCAATCTGACTATAATTTTCCGATTTATTAAAGACGGGTCGAATTTCAATCTCGGGATCGACTAAACCGGTTGGTCGGATAACTTGCTCGGCGACTTGAGTCGAATTCTTTACTTCAAAATCTCCGGGCGTGGCGGTGGTAAAAATAATTTGCCCAACCCGCGCTTCAAATTCTGTAAATTTCAAAGGTCGATTATCTAAAGCCGAGGGCAAGCGCCAACCATACTGAACCAAAATATTTTTCCGGGCCTGGTCACCATTATACATCCCGCCCACTTGCGGCACGGCAATATGTGATTCGTCGATAATCGTTAAAAAATCGGGCCGGCCGTCTTTCTGAGGAAAGTAGGCGAGTAAAGAATCCGGCGCCTG
>JAPLVX010000065.1:14797-18853 GCA_026396945.1 Candidatus Falkowiibacteriota bacterium | reverse complement strand
TACCCTAGACAAAAAAAAGGAAGAGGTAATTATTTTGCCGGTAAAGATTATTAATCCCGTATCAAGTCCGGAGCCTAAGCCGATTGAAAACAAGACGAAAATCAATTCCAGCGCCCCGGCCTTAAGTACGGAGCCTAAGCCGGCTGAAAATGAATTGGGCGCGCCGCTCATCAGTTCCAACACCCACCCCAGTTCTACGGTTTGGTATAAGAATAATAATCCGACTTTTTCTTGGGTTCTGCCGTCGGGCACGCAGTCGGTTGGTTTAGCGATTGATAATAATCCGGACACCGTTCCCGATTTTGTCGCCAAAAGTATTGTCGCTAGTTATCACGCTAATAACGTTATTGATGGCTCCTGGTTTTTGCATGTTCAATTCTTATTATCAAAAGATTGGACGAAAATTTCTCATTTTCGGTTTAATATCGACACCACTCCCCCGATACTGACCGATGTAAATATAAAAGACAAAGAAGCGGATATCGTTTTGCCCCAAGCGTCTCTTTTTAATTTTTTTAAGTCGGGTGATTTAATAAAAGAAAATACTGCTGATGTCAATGATTCGGCTACGACTAAAAAAATCTTAGCTATATCAGCGAGCGACGGACTTTCCGGTTTGGCAAATTATGAAGTAATAATTAATGGTCGGGCACCGATAGTCTTAGCTCCAGGAGTAAAAGAATTGCCCCTGGATAATTTACCCCTCGGTTCTAATGAAGTAGAAGTTAAGATTTATGATATAGCCGGAAATTATACCAGCGTAGTTAAAAAGTTCAATGTTTCTCAAGATTCCGCCGAACTCTATCTGAATACTCTAAAGGAGCTAAAAAGAAGCCAGCTACAAACTATCTTGGTTATAGCCGTTTCCTTATTCATTTTATTATGGATTATTATTCGTTCGGCTTGGAGACTTTTTGCCTTATCCAATTATTATCAGACCATTAAGAAGCTTAAAGACAATGGCGTCCTCAAAGTTAGGAAAAGACTTGTTAAGCCGCTGGATATCTCCGTTAATATTTTAAGTAATATCCAAAAAAAGAGACCTTTAACGGCTGACGAAGATAAATTATTGGTCTTAATGGTAAAAGTTAAAAATTTTTATAAAGAATATTTTAACAGTAATCCGAATTTAAATATTTCCCGAGCCAAAAGAATTATTAGGCCCAGAGTTCGTAAGAAAGCCAAATGATGGGGCTAATTGTTTTAAATTTTTAATAAATCAATAAAAAAACAAGGTATAAAACCTTGTTTTTTTTGAAGACTATATAATTCTGGTCAATTGATTAAAATCTCTTTTCCATCGGTCTAGCTTCGTTGACGATAATTTTGCGGCCACCCATTTCTTGGTTATTAAACATAGAAACGGCTTTACCAGCTTCATCATCGGATGACATCTCTACAAAACCAAAACCTTTGGCGCGGCCAGTCATTCTGTCTTTAACAATAAAAACAGATTCAACGGTGCCGGCGGCTGAGAAAGCGTCTTTCAACTCATCCTCAGTGATTTGGTACGGTAAATTGCCAATAAATAATTTTTTCATTTTTTTCACACTTATTTAGACTCGTCGCTTAAAAGAAATCGAACCAGCCTAAACATCTTATTAAACGTAAGACGACCTTTGGACTTTAACTTAAGTAAAAGCGACTGGTAAATACTTTCTCGTGTTTTGAGCAAGTATTAACCAGTCGCTTTATCATTAAAAATACTTACTTAATCATCATATACTGTTTTAAGACATATGTCAAGGGCGCGTAATAAAAAAATAGAACCAGTCCGACCTCCTTTGTATATTTAGTTGTATTAACTAAGATCTCATTTTATCAACATTTCTGATTCTCGGTTTTTTAAAATATTCGTAGACAGTTGCGATAGAGCCCACAAAAACAATGTTAAATAATGCTAAGGCTGACCAAATCTGCAAGGCTCTGCTAAAAATTTTTATAGCGAGCTCCGGATTCTTGATAAAGGCTTCTGTCATTTTCTCCTCATCTCCGAATTCATTTATATCATTTTGCAATTCTTCAAAATTATTCTTGAATTTTTCACTTTCTTTCTCGATTTCTTCATTAATTTTTTCTTCTGATTCCGGCGATTCTTCCAAATTTTCGGCTTCCGTCGCCTCTACAGTTTCAGTTTTTTTGGATAAAATTTTATTAAAAAAATTTTCTTTCATATGATTAAAGATTATTACTAATTTCCTGACTAGCCTTTAAAGAAGAAATATCGCTTCGTAGTCCTTCAATCGTGGCATTCATTTCTTTTAGCAGGGCCAATTTTTCGGCCGGAGAAGCCTGCCCAGCGGCTACTTTCTCTCCTAAGATTTTTAGTTCTTCTTGCGTCATAAATTTTAAAGTTAATTTTAACTTGATATTTAAATTTTATATTTAATATGTCTATTTGTCAATTTTAAAATATTCAATTTTTTTAAAAAAGAGATCACTATTCAGCAATCTCTTCTGGGGCCTGGGAGTCTTAGCAGACTCTTAGAATCTTTTTATAGGTTCGGCCAGCAATCTTTTCGGCTAGTCTTTCATGCCTAAGCATGAACAAGGCCGTTCCCATCATCGACGAGAAGGGCAGGCATAAAATTGTTACCACCATGTAAGTATATAACCTGGCGATCAGTCTTTTCATTTTTTTCATGGCATAAAGAGCATTTAACAAGCATTCATTTTGTGATGGTAACATTATACCATAATATTATTTATTTGTCAATTATTGATAATTTAAAAAATAGAGCCTTTCAGCTCCATTTTTTATATATAAAATTCCAATTATTCAATTATTGCTAAGCAATTACCTTGACCGCCGGACTCATAGAGGCGCAAAGGGCGATATTCTTTAAGTAGGTGCCTTTAGCGCTGGCTGGCTTAGCTTTTTTTACGGTTTCTAGCAAGGTTTGGTAATTTTCTACTAATTTATCAGTGGCGAAACTAAGCTTGCCGATCACGGCGTGGAGATTGCCGGTATCATCGTTCTTAAAGCTTATTTTGCCCTTCTTAAGCTCTTCGACGGCTTTAGCCGGGTTCGGCGTTACCGTATCGTTTTTAGGCGAGGGCATTAAACCGCGAGTCCCTAAAATTTTAGCAATGACCGCCAAATTTTTCATCATGGCCGGTTCCGCGACCGCGACTTGAAAGTCAGTTTTTTCACTTTTCTTAATTTCCGCAATTAAGTCATCGCCGCCCACATAATCAGCCCCGGCGGCCTTAACCGCTTTTTCATTGGCCGGAGAGACAAAAGCAGCCACTTTAACGGTTTTGCCGGTTCCATTCGGTAGGCTAACCGCGCCGCGAATTTGTTGGTCGCCTTTCTTCGGATTAATTCCTAAACGGAAATGAGCTTCAATTGAAGCGTCAAATTTGGTCTTGGAGATTTTTTTAATGATCTCTAAAGCTTCCGCCACAGAATAAGTTTTGCTTTTGTCGTAAATTGCGCTTAGATCAACCTTAGCTTTTTTAATCGGCTTAGCCGCGCTTTTGGCGCCTTTACCTTTTTTAACGACAGCTTTTTTTTCTTCTTTTTTAGCCATAGATTTATTAGTGGTCCGCGTCTTGAAATTACTTATAATCCCAATTAGACTCCCACTTTATTATTAATTATTTCAATATTATTAATTATCTTAGTTATTATTTAATATCAACGCCCATCTGACGAGCAGTACCGGCGATGATTTTCATGGCCGCCTCAATATCATTGGCATTTAGATCGCTCATTTTTATCTCAGCAATCTCTTTTAATTGATCCTTAGTAATCGAACCAACTTTTTCTGTCAAAGCTTTGCCCGAACCCTTAGTGATTTTCGCCATCTTTTTAATTAATTCCGAAGCCGGCGCAGTTTTAAGAATGAAATCGTAAGTCCTGTCTTCATAAACGGTAATTTCAACCGGCACAACTTCGCCCATCTTATCACGCGTTTTTTCATTGAATTTCTGGCAGAATTCGGCGATATTTAAGCCATGTTGGCCTAAAGCCGGGCCGACGGGAGGGGCCGGGTTGGCTTGACCGCCGGTAATTTGTAATTTTATTTTAGTTTTTATTTTTTTAGCCATATT
>JAPLVX010000065.1:0-14788 GCA_026396945.1 Candidatus Falkowiibacteriota bacterium | reverse complement strand
GGGGCGGAGAAGCGCCGCGCACCTTTACTTATTTTTTTTTCTTATATTTTCTTAATTTGTAAGAAATCTAATTCGACCGGCGTTTCACGTCCGAACATTGACACCGAAACTTTAATTTTACCTTTAGCCTCATCAATATTAGTAACTTTTCCCTCCATGTTTTTAAACGGTCCTTCGTTAATTTTAACCGGCGTCCCCACAATAACATCAATTTTGAATTTCGGATCTTCCACGCCCATTCTTTTCTGCAGGGCCTTAACTTCCTCTTCGCTGATTGGGGTCGGGATGGTCCCGGTGCCGATAAAACCGGTTACGTTCGGCGTATTGCGGACAATATACCAAGACTCATCGGTCACGATCATCTCCACTAGAATGTAGCCGGGAAAGATTTTTTCTTCGACCACTTTGCGTTTACCATTTTTAATTTTAATCTTTTTTTCCGTCGGGATTAAAATGTTGAAGATCTTGTCCTCCATATCCAAAGATTCAACTCTTTGTTTTAAGTTCTGGGCGACATTCTCTTCGTAGCCGGAGTAAGTATGCAGGACATACCAGCGCCGACCTAAGTTTAATATTTGTTTAGCCATAGAGACTAAGCGCGGACTATACTAATCATCTTATTTAAGAAGACTAGCCGCGTTTTATTTAATGATAACAAATTGCAGGCCCCAACCAAAAATTAAATCCAAGGCGCCCAAGAAAGCGGCCACGCCCACGCTTAAACCAATGACTATTAGGGTGTAGTTATAGGTTTCTTTTTTGGTCGGCCAGGTGACTTTTTTCATTTCGGCCACCGACTCTTTTATGTATTGGCTAAGTTTATTCATATTATTGATTTAAAAAACAGCCCGCCGAGGCCACTTTTATCTACTAATAATATAGACAATTGTCCGACCCCTGTCAAGGGTTTAGACCTTTTCCCTCTTAATTTTAGAGTTTGCCTTTTTTGACCAAAAAAGATACAATAAAATAAAGCCAATATAATTAATCTTATGGTTAGCCCTAATCTTATTAAACGACTGGAAGACGATGGCGGCGCCGAAGTAAGCGGCGACGCCAAAAAGCTTTTCCAGGTAATTTTTAATGCTAAAAACAAAAATTTGGAAGAAGATGACGAAACGCCGAAAATTCATGTTTCGTCCTTGATCTCCAAATTGTCTTTTTTCTATGAAAAAGTCAGAAACGCGGTTGATTATGACGAGGAGCATTTATTGCGTAAAAATGCGATTGAACGAATTTTAAAACGGCAGATAGTAATCGAAGGGGTACTTAAAAAGGCTAAAATTGAGGAAATTTCCTCGCATTTGATCGTGGAATTAATTCGGGGCAGTTATTTGTCGAACGACAAGGTGCCGGAAACTCAATTAAACGAAGTTACCGTTTTACTGGAAAAGTATTTGCGCCTTAAGGACCAATGTGTTTTAAAAATAAATTCCGTCCTAAATTTAAAAACTGATTTTAGCAAAGTTCAGGGCTTGTTTCAGAAAAAGAATAATTTAATTAAAAGATTATTAACGCTTGCCGCTTGCGAGATTGAGGCCAGCTTGGAGACCAATAAAGTTAAAGCCGTGATGGTGGCTAATATGTTTAATATTTTATCGAAAAATATTAAGCTTCCAGCGGATTTGCCTTATGAAAAGGATTTAGAAATCCAGATTTATTTAGCGATTAGTCGGACTTTTTTAAAGTTTGACGCCGACATGCTTAGTCTAATCTTATTTAAATATTACATTGAGGAGGCCGACTTAGAATCCAGCCAGTCGAGAAAAATTATTGATAATATTCAGGAGATTTTTGCCATCATGGATTATCAGCTTAATCATCCCCTGGCCAAGCAACTGGACAAAGTCGTGCGCGCCTACGGGCTATACTTTACGATTTTAGCGGAAACGGTCGAGCCGGATCCGGCTAAGATATTCGGAGAAATTAAGAAAAATACTAAAACTTTTTTAAATTTAGTTCGCAAGACTTGTAACAAGAAATACAAAAAAGCCAAGGGGCGCTTATGGCGGGCGGCGGTACGCAGTATTATTTATATCTTTTTAACCAAGTCAATTTTTGTTTTTATAATTGAAATTCCAGCGATTCATTGGTTCGGGGAGAAAATAAATTATTTAGCCTTAGGTGTTAATGTTATTTTTCCCGCCCTATTATTATTTTTTATTGTCTTTTTAACGTCATCGCCAACCGATAGCAACACAGAAAAGATCGTTGAGGGCGTAAAAGAAATCGCTTTTGTCGGCGAGGAACGACGGCAACCGATTATTTTACGCAAACCAGTTAAACGCGGTTTCATTATCAACTCGATTTTTAATATTATTTACGCGGCTGCCTTCGTAGTTTCTTTATACTTTATAATTTGGGCCCTAACGCAGGTTGGTTTCAATTGGGTGAGTATCACAATCTTCTTATTCTTCTTGGCCTTCGTCAGTTTCTTTAGTATTATTACCACTCGCGGCATCAAAGAATTAATTATTATTGATCGGAAAGATAATCTCTTGAATTTTTTAGTCGATTTGTTTTACCTGCCGATTATTTCCATCGGCCGCTGGTTATCCAGCAATGTGTCTAAAATCAATATTTTTATTTTCATTTTTGATTTTATTATTGAAGCCCCCTTTAAGGTTTTAATTGAGATTGCCGAAGATTGGACACGTTACGTTAAAGAAAGAAAAGATAAGATGAGCTAATTATCTTTAATTATGCCGAATTTATATATTGTGGCCACGCCGATTGGAAATTTAGAAGATGTGACTCTCCGGTCGCTTCGGATTTTAAAAGAGGTAGGCTACGTTTTGAGCGAAGATACCCGGGTCGGTCAGAAATTATTGAATCATTACGAGATTAAAACGCCCCTTATTTCTTATCATCATCATTCCGGCCAAACTAAATTAGACAAAATTTTTTCTTTACTGGAAGCAAATCATGATTTAGCCCTGATTACTGACGCCGGCACCCCGGGCATTGCCGACCCGGGCGGGCAATTAGTGGCCGCGGTGAGAGATAAATTCGGCGCCACCATTAACATTGTTCCCATTCCGGGTGTCTCCGCCGTCACTACTCTATTATCAGTCGCCGGAATTGCGGCCGACAAATTCTGGTTTTATGGCTTTTTACCTCATAAAAAGGGCCGTCAGACCGCTTTGAAAGAAATTGCCGCCTGTCCTTATCCGGTCGTAATTTATGAATCAAAGCATCGGATTTTAAAATTATTAAGCGAATTTGAACCGACGCTTAAAGTAATAATTGGTCGCGAGTTAACAAAATTACATGAATCTTTCTATTTCGCAAAAGGGGGAGTTTGTTTTAGTGACTTATAAGTAAATAATAATTTAAAATTATATTTCTTCGCTCAGACAATTTTTCCTACGCAAACTGAAACTACACCTCAGTTTGCTGGGTAAAAATTGATTCGCTCCGGAAATACAATTTTAAATTATTATTTGTTAAAAAAACTATGTCCTGGTTCGATCTTGTCTTAATAATTCTCTGGGTCGGTTTTATCTTTTACGGCTTTTCCAAGGGTCTGATTAGACTATTCGGACATATTGTTGGTATAATCTTAGGCGCCTTTATCGCCAGCCATTTTTACTTGCAGTTTTTTACTTGGGGTCAAGGTTTATTCCGCGGCCATGATAATCTAGGTAAGGTAATCGTTTTCATCGTTTTATTTGTGGTGGTTACTCGTCTAACCGATATCCTATTTGTTGTTGTGGAAAAAATATTCAAACTCATTTCCATTATCCCGTTTACTAAATTAATTAATCGGCTCCTGGGTGCCGCCCTAGGTTTTGTTGAGGGGGCTTTATTTTTGGGCTTAATTATATTCGTGGTTTCGCGTTATACTTTAATTAGCAGTCTATTCGGGAGCCAGTTAAGCGCTTCTAAAATTGCCCCTTTATTATTAAAAATAGTTAATCTAATTTTGCCGATTCTGCCTAACGCGCTCAAAGCTTTACAATCAATTATTTAAAATTTTAAATATGAATAAAAAATTAAAAAAAATATTACTCTCCGTCCTGGTTTTGGCCATCGTGGCCGTCTCTTTCAGCGGCGGAATTTATTGGGGCCAGAAGAATCAAACCAATCTTATTAGTCGCTTGATGGATCGTCGTTTAGCTTATTCCTATGATTTAACGGCTGTTAGCAGTCCGACGACTGTTTCTAGCGACGTCAATTTTGATTTATATTGGGAGGTTTGGCAAAACCTAAAAACAGAATTCGTGGATAAGAATAAGATTAAAGATAAGGAAATGTTCTACGGGTCTTTGAAAGGTTTGGCTGCGTCACTGGGCGATCCTTACACTTTATTTATGGATCCGACAGCCACTAAAGAATTTAATGATGATTTGGCCGGCACCTTTGAAGGTATTGGCGCGGAAGTCGGGGTGCGTAATGAAATGATCACGGTGATTGCGCCACTTGACGGTTTACCGGCCGCCAAGGTGGGGATTAAAGCCGGCGATAAAATTTTAGCGATTGACGGCAAATCCGCCCTGGGTCTCAGTGTTGATGAGGCGGTAAAACAAATTCGCGGGCCGAAGGGAACTAAAGTAACCCTAACGATCATGCGCGGGAAGAGTGATAAGCCGAAAGATTATACGATTACTCGTGATATTATTATCGTTAAAAGCGTCACGACCGAAATGAGAAAGGATGGAATTTATGTAATTAAAGTAAGCAATTTCAATAATGATACCGACGCTTTATTTGCCGCCGCCGTGCAAGATATTATGTTGAAAAATCCTAAGGGCCTTATTTTAGATTTACGTAATAATCCGGGTGGTTATTTGGAGACGGCGATTGCGATGGCCAGCGAATGGATAAAAGAAGGGCCGGTGGTGGTCGAACAGTTTAATGGTAATCGCCGCAATGAAGATTTTGCTTCCGGCAGCGCCCGGTTACAAGATTTTCCAACCGTAGTTTTAGTCAATGGCGGCAGCGCTTCAGCTTCCGAGATCGTCGCTGGGGCTCTGCGCGATTATAAAAAAGCCACGCTTATCGGTGAGAATACCTATGGCAAAGGCTCGGTTCAGACCGTTAAAGATTTAAGCGATGGCTCATCCCTAAAAGTCACCGTGGCCAAATGGTTAACTCCGGCCGGTGATGCCATTAATGATAAGGGAATTAAACCGAATATTGAAGTTAAGATTAGCCAGACGGATTTAGACAAAAATATTGACCCGCAATTTAATAAAGCCCTGGAACTTTTACTAAAGAAAAAGAAGTAGTGGTTCACACTACTCCTTCTCATCTCTTAGTTTGCTACTTAGCGGTTAGTATTCATTATTCGCCTGGTCAGTCATGATATCAATCATGAGCGAAGAGTCTCTTTGCAGGGCTTGGATTGATTCTCGTATTTCCTCAAGATCGTGATGAAGGATCTCAATAGCAATACCATTATCAATCAATAAGTCTTGCGCCAACGATTCATCGTTGGCGAAGAGATCTCCGGCAAATTCTTCGGGATTGGCGCCAAAGGCGACTATCTCCGAACTTTTGCCTGAAAGTTGAATTCCGCCATTTTCATACATTAGTTTTAGCATGAGAACTTTTAATTTTAAGGGTTTATAATTATGAGGGGAAATTTAAAATTCTCTAAAAATTGAAGGAACTATAATTTTTTACATAATACATTTTATACCATAATAATTTTATAAAGTCAATCTTCTATGGCCAAAAAAAACTTATCTAAAAATAGCCCAAAGTTCATTTTTGTTGTGGGCGGAGTAATGTCTGGAGTCGGGAAAGGGGTGACCACGGCTTCAATCGGACAAATCTTACAAGCCCGGGGTTATAATGTCAGCTGTATTAAAATGGACCCCTATATTAATGTCGATGCCGGCACCATGAACCCGATTGAACACGGGGAAGTTTTCGTTACCGAAGATGGCGATGAAACCGATCAAGACATCGGTAATTATGAGAGATTCTTAAATAAGAATATTTATAAAGAAAGTTATATGACGACCGGTCGCGTTTATCGCACCGTCATTGATAAAGAAAGAAATCTAGAATATAAAGGCAAATGTGTTCAAGTCGTGCCGCATATCCCGCAGGAAATAAGAAGCCGAATTGATAAAGCCGTCGCTAAGACCGGTGCCGAAATCATGATTATTGAAATTGGCGGTACGGTGGGCGAATATGAAAATTTATTATTTTTAGAAGCAGCCCGAGTAATGAAATTGCAGAATCCTAAAGATGTTTTATTCGTGATGGTCTCGTACTTGCCGATTCCCAGCAAAATCGGGGAGATGAAGACTAAACCGACCCAGCACGCCGTCCGTAACTTACAAGCGGCCGGAATTCAGCCCGACTTTTTAATCGCCCGGAGTGAAAAGACAATTGACGAAGCCCGGCGGAGTAAAATTGCCATTAATTGCAATGTCTTTGCTGATAATGTAATTGCGGCGCCGGATATTGATTCGATTTATGATATTCCTTTAAATTTTGAGAAAGGGAATTTAAGCAAAAGTATTTTAGAAAAATTTTCCTTGCCGATGCGCAAGAAATCCGATAATCAGGAATGGCGGAAGATGGCCACCGCTATTAAAAGAGCTAAGCCGGAAATTAAAGTGGGCATTGTTGGCAAGTATTTTGCCACCGGCGATTTCTCCTTGGGCGATTCTTATATTAGCGTGATTGAAGCGATTAAACATGCCGGTGCTTATAATAAATGCAAGATTAAAATTGAGTGGTTGAGTGCGGAAGAGGTGGAAGAAAAAGGGGTGGGGATGCTGAAACATTTAGACGGCTTGATTGTCCCTCAAGGCTGGGGCGGCCGCGGTTGTGAAGGGAAAATAAAAACCATTAAATATTGCCGGGAGCATGGCGTCCCTTATTTTGGTTTGTGTTACGGAATGCAGATGGCCGTGATTGAATTCGCCCGCAATGTGGCCGGTCTTAAGGACGCTAATTCGGCCGAAGTCGATCCTAAAACCACTAATCCGGTTATTCATATTATGCCTGGTCAAGCTAAATTGATTAAGGAGAAAGGCTACGGCGGCACGATCCGTTTAGGCGGCTGGCCTTGTAAAATAAAACCTAATACCCATTTAGCTAAGGCTTACGAGCGGTTTACTGATAAAAAAATAGTTTCCGAACGTCACCGTCACCGTTTTGAATTTAATAATGATTATTTGCAGTCATTCACTGACCTGGGTCTAACGATTGCCGGCACTTCACCGGACGAACAAATCGTAGAAGCGATTGAAATTGCCGCTCATCCTTTTTACATCGGCGTGCAATTTCATCCCGAATATATTTCTCGTCCTTTGGCCCCGCACCCCTTATTCGTAGAGTTTATTCGAGTTTGTAAGGGTCTGAAAAATAAACACGTCTAGCTTCAATTTATGTCAAAATATTCTTTAATTGTCGGCCAGCGTTATCTTCGGATTATTAATAAATTGTTTTTAACTTTTAAAACCGTTAAGAATTGGCCTCTAGTTATTAAAGATTATCTGGGCTTAAATCAAACGGACGCCATAATTATTAAGTTTTACTCCGGTCTTAAAGTAAAAGTCAGAAGCCATTCAGTTGACGCTCATGAAGTCGTGACGATTTTAAGCGGCCAAGAATATCCCTTTAAGCTTTTGCGACCGTTACGGCCAGAAGCGATTATAATTGATATCGGCGCTCATCTGGGGAGTTTTAGTCTTTATTTGAAAAATAAATTACCACGGGCCACCTTTTACTGTTTTGAACCGGCTAAAGATAATTTTGCCTTATTGTTAGAAAACATTAAGTTGAATAATTTAAACCAGGTTTTTTCTTATCAACTGGCGGTGACCGGAACGGATGGCCCAGCTTGGTTGCAAGTCGGAGCTTTAGAAAGCAATGCTTATAGCTTGGGACAGGCGCAGACAGGTGAGCCAGTTGACGGCCTTAGCCTAGATTCTTTCTTAAATCAAAATAAAATTAATCAGGTTGATTTGATTAAAATGGACTGCGAAGGCGCGGAGTATGAAATTTTAGATAATTTTTCTCGCCTCAAAGATGTTAAGGCGATTATTCTTGAGTATCATCGCCAGGATGATAAGTTCAATGATGAATATATTTTCAAATTATTAAGCGCTCAGGGTTTTAGCTTAAGAAATCGTCGTGATTATCCCGGGCGCCAGCAGGGAATCATGTATTTTGTTCAAGAAAATTAGTAAAAAAATTAATAATGACTTAGTAAAAACAGTCGTCCCAAGAAAGACGATTTTTTTATTAAAACTAGCTGCCTATTCACTGGTGGTAAAAATAAAAAAGCCCACTATCCCAAATTAGGTTAGCAGGTTTTCCGGAGTCAAGACTCCATTTTTTGTTAACTCTTTCTTTAACCTTTTTCCATATTATGGCGGTCCATAAAATGGTTAATGTGGTTGAAGACAAAATCGTCTTCTGATTCAAATTGCTCCTCAAGAGCATTGCTGGCATCCCAAAATTTGGTCCGTAGTTCCGGGTCTGAATCCAGGTCAATAATTGGCTTGTTTTTAGCGGCTTCAGTCCAAGCTTCTTCATCCAAGAAGCAATAGTCAGGAACATTTTCGTTGCTCCCGCCGCTATAACAGCCTTCGCTGTGAGTTTTTATTCTGTCTACTAAGACGATTTCGCCGCGCATATGCAGTCCGGCTTCGTCGCCAATAGCATTGACCATAAACTCGGTCGGGGAAATGATGATTGCCTTCATCGTTGGCGTTTTTAAGGGTTAATAATAATAATTTAAAGAACATATTAATATTAACATATAATATAAAAAATGTCAATAATAGGACTTTTTATACCAAAAAACCTCTAAATTACAGAGGTTTTTTGGTATTTCTAAGAGAAAAAATATCTTATTTTTTGGCCTTAGTCACCTTGGCTGATTTAAAAATTTTCGGAGTCGTGACGCTCGCCGGTAGCACATTAACTACTTTTAAAGCCTTAACTGAACCGTCAAACCGGGTGAATTTTTTGGTGGTAAATTTAACAACGCCATTTTTTAAGGCAAACAAAGTATCATCACCGCCACGTTTAACATTTAAGCCGACGCGATATTTAGTGCCGCGTTGACGAATAATAATCATGCCGGTTTTGATAGCTTGTCCGTCGGTAATTTTAACGCCTAAACGTTTACTTTCTGATTCTCGGCCCAAGGAGGTTGAGCCGGCCGCTTTCTTATGTGCCATATAGGTAAAACTTAAAATGCTAGCTGGAAAGCTGCATTTTTGGTATTTAAAATGATTTTTATATCTTTTGCTAATATAACAAAAGCCCGGCCTGATGTCAAGATTTTATAATTATCAGCTTATTTTTTCATTGCTTATTTCACTTATTTATACTAAAATAAGAGTAGAATAATAATATATGAATAAGAAAATCTTAGTGGCGGCGGCTTGGCCTTACGCCAATGGTTCGCTACATTTAGGACATGTCGCCGGTCTGATTGGCGCCGATATTTTAGCCAGATTCCAGCGCCTAAATGGCGCCGATGTTTTGTATGTCTCGGGAAGCGATTGCCATGGCACGCCAATCAGCGTGGAAGCGGAAAAGCAAGGCGTGCCCCCCTTAGAAATAGCCGAAAAATATCACGCTGAGTTTGTGGAGACCTTAATTAAGGGTCTTAATTTTTCCTATGATAATTATACCAATACCTTAACGGAGAATCATAAACAAGTGGTGCAGGAAATGTTTTTAAATCTTTATGAAAAAAAGTTGATTTATAAAAAGACCGAAGATTTACCTTATTGTCCGACCTGTCAACGCTTTCTGCCGGATCGTTATATTGAAGGCACTTGCCCTTATTGTAATTTTGACCCGGCGCGGGGTGATCAATGTGATAATTGTGGAAAAATGCTTGATGCCAAGGAACTCATTAAGCCCCGCTGTAAAATTTGCGGCACGAAACCAGAGTGGCGGCCGAGTGAACATTTTTTTCTTAAATTATCCGCTTTAGCCAAAGATTTAAAGAAATGGTTGGGCGAGGAAAAAGGCTGGCGGGGGAACTCCTATAATTTTACGAAAAATTTATTAGCCAGCGGTTTGCCGGATCGAGCAATTACCCGTGATTTAGATTGGGGAATAGAATTACCGCTCCCGGGCTATGAAACTAAAAGAATTTATGTTTGGTTTGAAGCCGTTTGCGGTTATTTGTCCGCCTCTAAAGAATGGGCTGCTGAAACCGGTCGGCCAGATGCTTGGCAGGAATTTTGGGAAAATAAAAAAGCTTATCATTATTATGTCCACGGCAAAGACAATATTCCTTTTCATACAATTATTTGGCCGGCGATGTTAATTGGGGCGAGCGATTCTAAACTCGCCTATAACTTACCGGACATGATTGTCTCTTCGGAATATTTGACTTTAGAACATAAGCAATTTTCCAAGAGTCGGAAATGGGCGGTTTGGTTGCCGGATTTTTTAAGCCGCTATCAAGCCGATACTTTGCGTTATTATTTAATTATTTCCGGGCCGGAAACTTCGGACGCTGATTTTTCTTGGCAAGAATTTTATTTAAAAACTAATAACGAATTGATCAGTACTTTCGGTAATTTCGTGAATCGAGTCTTTTCTTTAACCGAGAAAAACTTTCCCGCCGGCTTAAATTGGCCGAAGAAAATTGATATTAGCGGTCAAGAATTATTGCAACTTGTTAAAGAAACCTTTAAAGAAGCGGGCGCGTCAATCGAGAAAGCTAATTTTCGCGAAGCCTTGCGCACGATTTTTAGATTAATTGATGAAGCCAACGCTTACGTTAATAAAACCTCGCCCTGGCTTAGTCTTAAAAGAGACAAAGCTAAAGCCGAGGCTGATTTAGCCGTCTTAGCTTTTGTCGTTAGATCTTTGGCGGTTTTATTGTATCCTTATCTCCCGACCACTTGTGAGAGCATCGCCCAAACCCTAGGTTTTAATTTAAAAGAAACCAAATGGGAGTATCCCAACGCCGATTTTACTAAAGTCGGCGAGTTTATGCCCTTATTCCGGAAATTATCCGAAGCGGAAATTACGGCCGAAGTGGAGAGACTAGGAAAATAGCGGCCTTTTTAAGGCGACCCTAACTTTAATCATTTTAAGGCGATTTTAATTTTAGCCATATGTCTAATCGTATATTTTCTAAAGTTTTAAAAATTAAATTAAAGTTTGTTCTTTGGACGCTTTTAATTTTGGTCATTGTTTTGTTTATTCTAGGCGGCCTAATTTTTCATAATTGGAAAAAAAATCAGCCCTATAGTAAACTGCCCGACTTTAAACCACTGGGACTGAATCAGGATATCACTAAAGATCTTAAAGAAGAGAAGGTCTACTCTATTCTCAAAGACCAGACCGGCTTTAATGATTTATATATTTTTTTCAGTCCAGACGGAGAGAAGGTCGCTTACGCAATTAGTAAGGACGGCGGCTGGGCCGTGGTGGTTAACGGTCAAGTCGGTGCCGCTTATGATTCTTTGGGGGTGATCATATTTTCTCCTGATAGTCAGCATTTTGCTTATACAGCCAAAAAGAACAATAAAGAATTCATCGTGCTTGATAATCAAGCCGGTCCGGCCTTTGATTGGACCTTTGAGCCAAAAACTTTTACCCCGGACAGTCGCTTCTTTATTTACAAGGCGCGGCGGGAGAGTAAGGATTTAATGATGATAAATAATTGGTCGAGCCAGCTTTACGACGAAATTTATCGGCTTACCTATAGCTCCGATAATAGCCAACTGTTTATTTTTGCTCGCCAAGGTCAAGACTTCTCTCGTTTAAGTATTAATTTAGATAAAAGCAAGGAGTTGAAATAATGTTGAAATAATTATGTCGCCTCGTTTATCACCCCGTTTGCTGGAGTTAGAAACCAAAGTTAAAAAATTAGCGAAACCGGAAAGAAGCGCGATCTTGCAGCGTTTTTTTAAAACCGGTCCGGGCGATTATGGCGCCGGTGATATTTTTTTAGGTCTTATGGTGCCGCCGGCTCGGCAAATTGCTAAAGAATTCCAAGATTTAGGTTTAGTTGATTTGGGGCAATTAATCAGAAGCCCTTATCACGAACTTAGGTTGTTTATTTTGATTTATCATTACGAGCAGTCAAAGCGCCATGATCAGTCAAAGCGCCCAAACCCCGGGAGTATTACCGCTAAGAAAATAATTACTTTCTATTTAAAAAATACTAAGTATATTAATAATTGGGATTTAGTAGATTTATCGGTTTATAAAATTGTCGGTGATTATTTAGTGAATAATCCTAAGGAGATAAAAATTTTGGATACTTGGGCCCGTTCCCGAAATCTTTGGGAGCGAAGAATGGCCATGATTGCGACTTATTCTTTTATTAGGGTCGGCGAAGCGCATCCGACCCTTAGACTCGCCGAAATTTTATTAACTGATTCCCATGATTTAATCCAAAAAGCGGTTGGTTGGATGCTCCGAGAAATGGGGAAGAGTATCAGGGAGAAATTATTAATTGATTTTTTAAACAAACATTATAAAACCATGCCTCGGACCAGCTTGCGTTATGCGATCGAAAAGCTTAACTCGGCGGAGCGGCAGCATTATTTATATGGCTAAAAACCTTGTCGTCATTTATATAAATGCTATAATATATAATCAACAATCTAAATAATTTAAATTAATTAAAATGGTTTTGGCCGCTTAATTAATTTAATAATCTTTAAACATATGTTAGACGAAAAAAAACCCGTCCTTGACCGTGATGATCATGACGGCTGTTATGATGAACCTGGCTGCTGTGGCCACGCCGG
This sequence comes from Candidatus Falkowiibacteriota bacterium, assembly GCA_026396945.1. GTDB lineage: Bacteria > Patescibacteriota > Patescibacteriia > Patescibacteriales > UBA12465 > JAPLVX01. The sequence goes on along the minus strand of JAPLVX010000065.1, from coordinate 2,081 downwards.
CCACGATCCTAGAAGATTTCACCATATCGGAAAGTTTATTCTAATGATTTTAGTTCTGGTCTTTTTAACCGGTATTATCATTGTTTCTATTTTGCGTGACCGAATTGTGAATCAACAATTTCGCCAAGTGACGGTTACCGGCCAAGGCCGAGTTAGCTATCAACCGGATATCGCGATTGTGACTTTAGGGGTCCAGATTGATAAAGCAGCCAAGGCCGAAGATGCCCTAAATCAATTGAATGATAAGGTTAATGGCATTATTGCCGCGATTTCTGATAATGCCTCGGTGGTCAGTGGCTATAGCGCCAATCAGCAATTAACGGTCAAGATTACCGATTACGATAAAGACCAAACTAAATTAAACAAAGTGATTGCCGCCGCTTCCAAAGCCGGCGTTAATCAAGTCTTGAATTTAAGTTTTGATGTCTCTAACGCCAATGATCTAAAACAACAGGCTCGGGTTAAAGCGATTGCCGATGCTAAAGACAAGAGTGGGGCTTTAGCGGCCGCCGCGGGCGTAGAATTAAAAGAGATTAGCGGTTGGTATGAAAATCTAGTTCAAGCACCAACACCTTATTATAGTTCGGCCATGGGAGTCGGTATGGGTGGCGGGGGTATCGGTGGCGGCGGGATGCCCCAAGTGCCCAGCGGTTCCCGCGAAATTATTATTGAAATTGGGGTTACTTACAATTTAGAATAAAATTTAATTCATATTATATTAGCCGATAGCTGACTATTGGCTTATTTAGTTTAATATTCTCTATGAATAACAATGACCCCGGCCCGAATCGTGGTAATCTGGCTGGAAAAACTATTTTAATCGTTAATTCTTGGAAAAAAGCTTTTATCAAGAAAGTTAAAAGTTTGGGCCTAACCGTAATTGTTCTCGACAAAGAAACAAACGGTTCTCAGCCCTACATTGATTATTTTATCAAGTCCGATAACTATAATCATGGTGAGGCGATTAACGTGGTGGACATCTTTATTAAAGAGCATCCAGAATTAAAAATTGACGGGGTGATGACTTTTTGGGAAGACGATGTTCTCCTGACCTCTAAATTGGCTGATAAATTTCATTGGATCGGCACTCCCTATAAAGTCGCCAGTCGGATTCGCAATAAATATTTATTTCGCGAGTTTTGTCAGAATAATAATTTACCAGTCGTTAGCCATAAGGAACTAAAAAGCAGTCGAGATCTAGAGGAAATTATTAAAACTTTTACCTTTCCTTTGGTGGTTAAGCCGGCCTTCGGCGCCGCCTCTTCTTACGTGATGAAGGTCAATGATGAACAAGAGCTTCGGGACAGTTATAATTATATTAAAAAACAAATTTCGACTAGCGTCGAACCGGCCCTGCATGATGGCCTGGAAGTGTTTGTGGAGGAATATATTGATGGTGACGAAGTTGATGTCGATATTCTGGTGCAGAATGGCAAGATTAAGTTTTGTGCGATCTCTGATAATAGCAAGACGCGGGAACCATTTTTTGTGGAAACAACGCGAACAACCCCCTCCAATTTGCCGCTCGATGATCGCCGGCACCTCTTGGATTTAGCGGATGAAGTTTTAGAAAAATTTAGCATTACTAATGCTTGTGTTCACTTTGAAGCTAAATCAACCCCCAAGGGTCCGATGCCCCTGGAAATAAATTTGCGTTTAGGTGGCGACGAGGTTTATCCGAGCGTTAAAGCGGCCTGGAAGGTGGACTTAATTGAGAATGCGGTTAAGATTGCTGTCGGGATTTATATTCCTAAATTAGAACCCCTGCAAACCCCCTATAAATACTTGATTGCGGAAACTTTTTCTTCTGATCATTCCGGAATTTTAGTTAATTTAGATGTGGCTGATGATTTAAAGAAAAAGGATTACGTGGAAGAGTTTTATTTTGAAAAAAGAATCGGTGACTCCTTGCTCGTGCCGCCGGACGGCTATGAATATTTAGGCTGGATTTTAGTGTCTGGCAATAATCCGCTTGACGCGCGCGATAATTTGAAAGAAGCAATCAAGGAAGTTAATTACGAAATCGGGCGCTTTCATCCGGCCTCGTCGCTCGGCAAGACTTCGCGGCCGAATCCTTTCTC